>CANPVW010000218.1 GCA_947581745.1 Candidatus Benthicola azotiphorus | reverse complement strand
ATCCGGTCTCCCGCCACGAACTTCAGGGCATCGGCCATCTGACCCATTCCGAACAGGAACAGGGCCAGGCCGCCGAGCAGGCCGAATATCAGGGGAAGGGGGCCGGGGCCGACAAAGCCCGTGCCTTGCATCGGGCGGATCTCCGCTACTCGTCCGTCGCCGGATCGGACGCTCCGATGCCGCGCGGCCTACGCCGTTTGAGCCGGGTCGCCTCCCAGTGCCGCGCCTCCGCCCAGCGGATCAACTCGGACTGCGAGCTGCGCCGGTCGCTCTTTCCGACCGGTCTCAGCTGCGTGTAACTCCCGTCCGGGTGCATCTCCCAGGCCGAGCGGCGGTCTGCCAGCTGCGTATCCAGGATCATCTGCAGCTCGGCCTGGAGCTCGGGATCCTCGACCGGGGCGACGACTTCCACGCGGCTGCGCAGGTTGCGCCGCATGGCGTCCGCCGAGCCGATGAAGTACTCGTCGTTCCCGCCGTTGTGGAAGTGGTATATCCTGCCATGCTCCAGGAATCGTCCGACGATGCTCACCACCCGGACGTTCTCCGACAGCCCCACGATCCCGGGCCGCAGTCGGCAGGTATCCCGGACCACGAGGTCCACCCGCACCCCGGCCCGCGACGCCTCGTACAGGGCCCGGGTGACGTCCACGTCCTCGAGGGCGTTCAGCTTCATCCGGATGAGGCCGTCGCCCTGTCGCCGCTGGTGATCGATCTCACGCCCGATCTTCGCGAGGATCGCCGGCTTCAGGATCTTCGGCGCCGGGAGGATCTTCCGGTAGTCGCGCCGGGGCTTGTAGCCGGTCGTGAGGTAATTGAACAGCTCCGTCAGGTCGTGCCCGATGTCGGGGTCGCACGTCAGGAGGCCGATGTCGGCATACGACCTCGCGGTTCCGGAATGGTAGTTTCCCGTTCCGATGTGCGCGTAGCGCCGCAGGCCGTCGAAGTCCTGGCGCACCACGAGGATCGCCTTGCAGTGCGTCTTCAGGCCCACCACCCCGTAGGTCACGTGGATTCCGTAGGCGCTCAGCCGGTTGGCCCACCGGATGTTGGCGGCTTCGTCGAAGCGGGCTTTCAGCTCGACCACGGCCGTGACCTGCTTCCCGTTGCGGGCCGCCTCGATCAGGTAATCGACCGCCTTCGACTCGGCCGACGTGCGGTACACGGTCATCTTGATGGCCCGGACCTTCGGATCGACGCTCGCCTCTCTCAGGAATCGCTCCACCGACGTGGAGAAGGACTCGTATGGATGGTGCACCAGCATGGACCCCAGGTCGCGTATCGAATGGAAGATCGAGCGATCGGACACGATCTGGGGGTGGTCCACCGGATGGTGGGGCATGTCCTTCAGCTCGGGCACGTCCAGGTCCGCGATCTGCATCAGGTCCGCCAGCCCCAGCGTGCCCTCGACCTCGAACACGTCGGATTCCTCGTCCAGCCCGAGCTCGGCCGCCAGCATGCCGCGGTGCGTCGGGGTCATGTCGCGCGTCACCTCGAGCCTCACGATCGGCGCGAGCTTCCTCTGCCGCAGCTCGGTCTCGATCATCGCCAGCAGGTCGTCCGCCTCGTCCTCCTCCATCTCCGTATTGGCGTTCCGGGTGACTCGGAACAGCTCACAGGCCTCGATCTCCATCCCGGGGAACAGGAGGTCCAGGTTGGCGGCCATCACCTGTTCCAGCGGCACGAAGGCCTTTCGGTCCGGAAGCGCCAGGAACCTCGGAGTGCCCGTGCCGACGGGAACCTTGACCCGGGCGAGCGACGCGAACGGGTCGCCGGCCAGGCGCAGCGTCACCAGGAGGTTGAGCGACAGGTTGGAGATGAACGGGAACGGGTGAGCCGGATCCGTCGCCTGCGGCGTCACGAGCGGGTAGATGTTCTCCACGTATTGACGCCGGAGCCATTCCCGATCCTGCTCCGGCAGCTCGTCGTGCTCCGCGATCACGATGTCGTGCGGAGCGAGCGAGGACACGATCTCGACGAACGCCCGCCGCTTGCGGGCCACCAGGTCGCGCACCAGTGCGTAGCTCTCGTCGATCTGCTCCTGCGGACTGCGGCCGTCTTCGCTGAGGCTCAGGACCCCGGCCCCCACCTGCTGCTTCAGGCCACCGATCCGCTTCATGAAGAACCCGTCGAGGTTCGAGCTGACGATCGAGAGGAACTTCAGCCGTTCGAGCGGCGGCACGCGCTCGTCCTCCGCCTCCGCGAGCACACGGAAGATGAAGTTGAGCCACGTGAGCTCGCGGTTCAGGTAGAGGGCGGGATCCTCGAGATCGAAGCCGCCCTCGGGGGTCGGCACGGGGACCGTGTCGGGCGGCGTGACGCGCGAGGCGGTCGATTCGACTGCCGGCTCGTCTGCCGGTTCGGCCTGCGCGCCGGCCGACTCCCGTTCCCGCACGATGCCAGAAGGCGGGGCAGCTTTCGGACGAGCGGGCTCCCGGCCGGCCACCGGAAGCTCCAGCTTCTCTTCCGGCGGCGGCGCGGCCTCGTCGGCCTGGCGGCTGCGGGCGAACGGCGGCCTGAGGTGCTCCGGAAGGCTCACCCGCTCCGACCAGCCCGGTCTCGATCCGGACCCGTTCCCGTCCGGCTGGCCCTCGAATTCGTTGTCATCCATGCTCTTACAGGTCCGTCCTCGCCATTTGGATCCCGTTGTAGTCCCGCAGCGGATGGTCCAGCGCCCGATCCATCGCGTCACACAGCATGTCGAGCACCCGCACCCGCGCGTACCGCTTGTCGTTGCCCTCCACCAGATACCAGGGCGCAAGGGGCGTGCCCGTGAGTCTGACCATGTCGTCCACCGCCACCTCGTAGGCCTGCCAGCGCTCGCGGTTCCGCCAGTCTTCGTCGGTCAGCTTCCAGCGCTTGTACGGCGTTTCCTCCCGGGCCTGGAATCGGCGATCCTGCTCGTCGGGCGTGATGTGGATCCAGAACTTGACCACGATCGAACCGTGGGCCACGAGCTGGGCCTCGAAGTCGTTGATCTCCGCGTAAGCGCGCAGCCACTCTTCCTCGGTGGCGAGTCTCTCGACCCGCTCGACCAGCACCCGGCCGTACCAGCTGCGGTCGAAGATCAGGAAGCGGCCGGCGCCCGGAAGGCGTCGCCAGAAACGCCACATGTAGTGGTGGTCGTTCTCCTCTCCCGAGGGGGCCGCGACCGATACGATCTCGTAGTCACGGGAATCCAGCGCCGGCGTGATGCGCCGGATCGCGCCTCCCTTTCCGGCGGCGTCCCAGCCTTCGAACACGAGGATAGTGGACCGGCCGCGGTCCCGGGCTACCCGGTACAACCGGTTCAGCCGGGCCTGGAGCCGGGTGACCTCGGCGCGGTATGCCTTCTTCTCGAGACTCCTCTCCATGTCCAGGGCCGAGAGGACCGTGACCGGGCGTACCTCCCGCGGCTCGTTCTCGCCACCGTCGACCAGGCGTTCATCGTCCTCGTCCGGTTCGGTCCGTGCGGACGCGATCTCCCCGGCCAGCCGGGTGGTGATCCGGTCGCGCAGCGCCTCGCCCACCGTGAGACTGCGGTAGTTCGCGTCTGCCCCCTCCACGATGCGCCACGGAGCCCACTCGGTGTCGGTGCGCCGGATGATGTGGCCGGAATAGCGTATGAACCGGTCGTACATCGTCCAGTGCTCCCAGTCCTTACGCGTCACCCGCCAGCTCTGGAGCGGGTCGGACTCCAGCTGCTCGAAGCGCTCCTTCTGCGCTTCGCGCCCCAGGTGCATCCAGAACTTGAGAAACAGGTATCCGTCGTTCGCGAGGGTCCTCTCGAACGCGTTGATCTCGTCGAGCTGCGCGTCCAGCGCGGCGTCCGAGGTCTCGCCGTAAACCCTCTCGAGCAGCGGGTCCGTATACCAGGCGCTCAGAAACAGGCCGATATCGCCGCGAGGGGGAAGATCCCGCCAGAACCGCCAGTACTTCGGGCGAGCCGCTTCCGGAGCCGTCGGCTCGCCGAACGCGCGGGTGGTGATCCCCCGCGGGTCCATCCACTCGTTCAGCAGGTTGGTGAGCTCGCCCTTACCGGCCCCATCCACCCCCGCGAACATCACGATCACCGGGACGCGGGCCTCCCGGAGGTCCGCCTGCGCTTCCAGGAGCTCTTGCCGAAGGACGTTCGCGCGCTTCCTGTATTGCGCGCGCGACACGGCGGCGCCGGTCTCGGCGGCCTCGAACAGGAGATGCGCATCCTCCAGAGACGGGACTCCGATGGAGTCCGGGGGAGTCGCGCGCCGGGCGTTCACGTTCAGCGGGCCAGGTTGACGTTGAGGTACTCCGGGTCTCCCGTGACCTCGCGCACCACCCATGGCGCGATCCAGTCCGGCAGACGAGGTCGCACATCCTCCGACGGCAGCTCGACCTCGGCGAGCACCAGATCCCGGCCCGAGAATTCGTCCACTTCCCACACCAGGTCGCCTTCGGGTACCCGATACCGGCGCTTCACGACCCGCCGGCCACGCGTGAGCGGCCACATCGCGTCGAAGGTCGCCCGGTCGGTGCCCTCCTGCAGCTCCATCCTCCGGATGCCGGCGCCGACCTTCACGGTCCGCACGTACCACTCGTCCCCGTCCGCCCGGACGCGTCGGATTCTCTCCTGCAGGCGATCGCCCGGCAGGTATCCCTGCTCGATCTCGCGGAACGGCCGGCCCTCGATGGCCGGGGGCATCGCCGACAGCAGGTACTTGCGCTCGATCTCGACATTCGCCGTCACGGTGCTGATCAGCGATTGCCGCACCTCTCCCACGGCACCGAAGAACGCGGCGCTTCGGTCTCCGAGCCAGCCGTCTCGCAGCTGCTCGAACAGGGCGGTCTTCTCCGCCTTCAGCCATTCGGCCACTCTTTGCAGGCCGGCTGCGGGATCCTCGGCGCCGATCGCGAGCTCCGACACACCGGGAACGGTTACGGGAGGGACAGCCGCCCGCGTCTCGAGCTCGGCGACGAAGCCGGACAGGAGCTGGGCGTCACGCAGGTGACCGAGCAGGTCCTGGAGCTCCTTCAGCCTCCCCAGGAGTCCGTCGACGTTCTCGACGTCACCGGAGATCGGCTCCAGGATGTACCGCAGTCGCTTCGCGCGAATCCGGGCCCGGTGCGCTTCCGCTTCGTCGGCGGCCGTGTGGACCTCCGCGAACTGCGCGTCGAGCTGCTCGGCGTAGTCCGACAGACAGCGCTCGATGGCGGTTTCGAATCGCACCCCATCGTCGAGTCCGCCGGCCGCGGCCGCCGTCTCCAGCGCCTCCAGGCGACCCCTCAGCTTTCGGTCGAGCTTGCGGAACTTCCGGGGCGCCCGGGCGACGGCCTCCTCGTACCCCTCGCGGAGTCGCCGCTCCAGCTCCTCGCGAAGAAGCTCGATGCCCGGTGCTTCCTCTATCCTGAGGTCGAGCTGGCGACTCTCCAGCCACGCGAGGTGGACCTCCGCGTCACGTCCGCCGCTGGTCGCCGAGGCCAGCTTTCCCATCTTCCTCAATTGCTTCGGAGACACGGCCGTCGCCACGTATGGGGAGTACGCCAGGAGGTTGCTGTGCAGTCGGCGGAGGCTGACCCGGAAATCGTGCAGCGCTTCCGCGTCGCCCCGCTTCTCGAGGCGGCGAATCGCCTGCCCCGCTCGATCCAGATAGAGCCGGGCGATGCGGATCGCTCCCGCGTGGGCCGGGAGGTCGAGCAGACCGGACGACTGGCGCGCCACCGGAGGCTACTCGGCCAGCCGGCGGAGCTGCGCCGGGGCCAGGAACCAGAGCAGAACGGCGGTTCCCGGCGTCACGGGCGGCGTCAGCTCGAGCAGCATGGCCGAGCCCTTCTTCACCGCGGTGAAGTCGTGCCGGCCGCCGGTGAGAAGCCGGGCCGCCCAGTCGGACATGTGAGGCTCGTGCCCGACGGCCGCGATCACATCGTCCGGCTCGCACTCGCCGAGCCACTCCACGAACGCCTGCAGATCTCCCGTCCCGAGGGCATCCACCCGATCGAGAGCGATTCCGTCGAAGGCCGCCGCGACGATCTCCGCCGTCTGCACGGCACGAGTGAGCGGACTGGTGGCGAGCACGTCGAGGCCCGGGATCAGGGTCCGGAGCCCGACCGCCGCTTTCTCCATCCGCCTGCGGCCCCGGGCCGTCAGCGGCCGGTGGTAGTCCGATTTGCCGGAGCGAGCGAACTCGAACCGGTCCTCGGCGATCGCGTGGCGAATGAGCAGCAGTCTCATCGAGTGTCCCGTCAATTGCGGAGCGGCGGCCCGGCGCCGCATCACCTGGGGCCGTCAAAACTGGCGCCCGGTCGCGCAAAAGTCGAGCAAGCGGCGGAAGGTGCCGGCGCGTCGGGTCAGAAGAACGCGGTCAGGGAGAGGTAGAGGCTCGACGGAACGACGCCGTATTCCGTAGTCCGGCCGGCCCCGATGCCGAAGTAGAATCCCCCGCGCACGTACATCTCGTTCGACAGGGAGTAGCTGGCCGCGGGCGTCAGCAGCAGACTCCCGTCGTCCAGGTTCCACACCGCCAGGAGCTCGGGCGTGAGCAGGGGGGTCGCCTGCCAGGAGGCCTGGAGGGCCAACTCGTTCCGCCCGATCACCTGCAGCTCGCCTCGCTGGTAGGGGGCGGAGAGCAGCACGGCGGCGTAGTCGGCCGGGTCTCTGGCCCCGTAACCGTCACGCTGGTATTCGAGGACCATGTACAGGTCGCGGCCGGCAACCGAAAAGCTCCGGTCCGCTCCGATCGAGAACCGCAAGACGTCGTCGGGCCACCGGAGCTCGGCTTCGCCCCGGAACGCCGTGCCCGCCGCCGTGAGAGTGGCGCCAGCGGAGGCGGCGCCCCCGTCGTGCAGCACCCCGGCCCACCCGGAAACCTCCCACGGTCCGGAGGCGGTGGTGATCCTGCCGAGCGCCGTCATCGTGGTCCCTTCCGGCGTGTCGGCCGGGCGGAGCACGAGCTCGAGCTCCGTGAACGAGCTCGCGAAACCCTGGATCCGCAGCGCGTCCACGCCGGCGCGATATTCGCGGAACGGATCCGCCGGATCGAAGGGCGCGAACGGATCCGCGGGCGTCAGGATCAGCGACGTGGCCCAGGAGATCGTCTGCCGGCCGGCGGTGGCCTCGGCGGATGCGCCGAGCGGAGCCGAGACGAACAGCCGGTCGAACCGATGGCGCCACGATCCGTGATCCCAGTCCTCGATCGTCCATTGCAGCGGCAGCCAGTTGATTCCGCTCGCGTTGCCTCCGAGCTGCGGGCCGAGGCCGAGGCCGGGATCCGACACGAGCTCGAGGGACTGCTCGTACGCGATGTCGAACTGAAGCGGGCCGAGATCGGGGGACGCCATGAGGCGGAGACGCTGGAAGTCCGTGACGCCGGCCGGCGTATAGGGTCCCTCGAGGACGCCCGTCGCCACGTTCAGGTAGTAGCCGCTGAGGTTCAGTGCGTCACTCAGCGACTGCCCGCAGGCACGCCGCGGCGCCGACAGGGCCGCCACGGCGATCGCCGCCGCCAGCGGGCCCGCGACACACCGCCGAGCCATCGCCATGGAATCAGGCGCGCCGGGTGTCGTCCACGATCGCACCGTCGACCAGCCGGATCACCCGCCGCGCCCGCTCCATCAGCCGCGTGTCGTGAGTCGCGAACACGAAGGTCGTGCCGAACTCCCGGTTCAGCTCGGCCATCAGGTCGATCAGGGACGTGCTCGTGGCGGTGTCGAGGTTCGCCGTCGGCTCGTCCGCCAGCACGAGGGACGGCTCGGCCACCACGGCCCGCGCCACGGCCACCCGCTGCTGCTGCCCGCCCGAGAGCTTGCCGGGCCGTCGGTCCTCGAGCCCCGTCATTCCGATCCGTTCGAACAGCTTCTCGACGCGCTCCCGGCGCTCCTCGGGCGGAACGTCGCGCAACAGGAGCGTGAACTCCGCGTTCTCGAGCGCTGTGAGAACGGGGAGGAGATTGTAGGCCTGGAACACGAAGCCGAGCTTCTCGAGGCGGAGCCGGGCCAGCTCGCGCTCGGAGAGTGCCGTGATGTCCGTCCCATCGATCCACACCTTGCCGTCGGAGGGTCGCGTGAGTCCGCCCACGACGTTGAGGAGCGTGGTCTTCCCGGAGCCGGAAGGCCCCGCGAGCACGACGAATTCTCCCTGCTCGATCGTCAGCGACACGTCGCGGACCGCCTCGACCCGGATCCCGTCGTGCTCGTACACCTTCCACAGGCCCTGGGTGCGAACCGCGGGCGTGCCGAGCGCCCGGACCCTGCCCGTCGACACATCGCTTCCGTTGGCGCCAGCGCTCATCGCATCATTCCTCGAACTTCATGGCCTCGGCCACGTCGATCCGCGTGGCGCGCCAGGCCGGGTAGACCGATGACAGACTCCCGATCGCCAGGATGGAGATCAGGCTCAAGAGGATCTGATTCCAGTGGAAGGCCGGTATGATCACCGGGTCGATCACGACGCCCGCCGCCTCGAGCTCCATGTCCCACAGGGCTGAGAAATCGAGCCCGTTGCGGAAGAACCCCCATACGACCGCCGCCCCGAGGGCCATCCCGACGACGCCGCTGATCGCGGTCAGGATCATGCCCTCGATGAACACGACACGCCCGACCTCCCCACGCTCGAGCCCCAGCGCCCGCAGCACGCCGAACTCGCGTGTCCGGTACATCACCGACATCAGTATCGTGTTCACGATCGCGGTGGCCGCGATCACGAACAGCACCAGGTGAAAGACGTAGTCGGCCCAGTCGTCCATCCGGAGGGCCGCGTTCAGCTCGGGCATCGACTCGCGCCACCCCAGCACGGCCGCGTCGTCGGACCAGCCGGCCAGAGCGCTGCGCAGGTCCCTGAGCGCCGGACGGGTGTCGCGGCTGTCCCGCAGCAGGATCGCTTCGGAGGTGACCGAGCCCGGCACGCCGAGCCACTCCTGGGCCGTGGCGAGCGGGATCTGCAGGAGCCCCTCGTCCATCTCCGGGATACCGCTCCGGAAGGTCCCGGCCACGCGGACCATCTGGCCCGTGATCTCGCCGCTCGCGTCCTGTGCCGTGAGCACGAACCGGGAGCCCTCCTTGAGCTTCAGCCGGCTGGCGAGGCGCGCGCCCACGTACGCCTGCAGGCGGTCGTCCGGCTTCAGCCACCGCCCCTCCTCCAGCTTCTCGTCCAGTCTGGAGAAACTCCTCTCGAGCTCCGGATCGACCCCCATGACGGCCACCGGGAGGGCGGCCTGGGAGGAGGACGCCAGCCCCTGCACGGTCAGGCGGGGCGCCGAGGCGACCACGCGGTTCGAGATCGCGGGCGCTCGAAGCGCGTCCTGGACGGCGGCCCGGACGTCTGGCGACAGCCGGTACTCCAGCGAACGCCGCGTCCGGTATTCGGGGGCCTGCACGGATACGTGACCGTCACCCATGCGGACGCCCGCATCGATCCACTCCTCGTGCCCGCCGTCCGCGATCGCGCGCGAGAACACCAGGAGGGCCATCGCGAGCAGCATCGCGGACCCGCTGAGCGCGCTCCGCCGCTTCTGGCGGCTCAGGTTCCGCAGCGCGAGGCGCAGCCGGATGCGGCGCCGACTGCTCATCGGCCCGCCAGCGTGTCGGCCGGCGGGACCCGCGAGCTGCGGTACGCCGGGTAGAGCGCCGCGAGCAGCGCCGTGACGAACATGGCCGCGGCCGTGATGAAGATCATCGAGGTCGGCCACTCGACGCGCAGGATCGGGCGCATCAGACCGCCGGCCATCGTGAACCCGCCGTAAACCCAGCTCATGTCGGGCGGCGCGGCCTTCCACCAGGCCAGCAGCGGGAGCGTGACGGTGAGGCCCGCGGCGAGCGCCATCGCGCCGAGGGCCAGCGACTCCGCCAGCACCGAGCCGACGATGACGCGGGTGCCTCCGCCGATCGCGAGGAGCACGGCGAACTCGCGCCGCCGCTCGTAGGAAGACATCAGCATGGTGTTGGCGACCCCCCAGATCGCCATCCCGAACACGAACACGATCAGCAGCCACTCCGTGCTGCTCACCAGGTTCGCGTACTCCACCATCTCGGGGCGGAATTCCGTCCACGGGCGGACCTCGACGGGCGGCCCGTCCGCCGCCAGGGCGCCCGCGACGGCCGTCGCGGCTTCTCCCGCCGTCCACGGATCGTCCACGCGGGCGGCGATCTCGTGAATCCGCGCCGGAGGCAGGGACACGAGCTCCTGGACGACCGCCAGCGGGGCCACGGCGTACCCCAGGTCGAGCTCGGTGATGGTGGTGGTGAAGATCCCGGTGACGATGAACAGGTCGTTTCCGAGCGACCCGTCCGCGCCCGGCGCCACGACGACTACTTCGTCACCGGG
>CANPVW010000217.1 GCA_947581745.1 Candidatus Benthicola azotiphorus | reverse complement strand
ATTCGGGTGACGTGGATTACGAAGTCGCCCTGAACGACCTGCCGCTCGTCTTCACGGCGCAGATCTGCAGCGTGACGGTGGACGGCATCAAGGATGCCTCGTGGGACGAGTGCGCTGCCGGTGAGCGAACCTTCCCCGTCAACCTTCCGGGTGGCGGCAAGAACTCGGGGGCGACGGCGACGCTCCGGTGGCTGAACACGGGCACGGACCTCGTCCTGTCGGTCGAGGTGCCACGCAGCTCTGACGAATCCAGCACGTCGCTGTGGTTCGAGTTCGACTCCGGGCAGGGCTCCGATGGAACGACGGGCGTCAATGACGACCTGATCGGTGTCGAGCGCACGCAGGGGGTCGCGGTTCCGTCCGACCGCTATCTGGACGCCACGTGCGCCGGGAGCAACGGCTCGTCGGTGTGCGGCGCGATCGATCCGGGCGGTGCCGGCGGCCAGAACGTCAAGGCCGGAGTGCGGTTCAACCAGACCGCCTCGGGTGACTTCATCTTCTACGAGATCAGCCATCCGCTGAGCAGCGGACAGCTGCAGGACTTCGACCTCGAATCCGGCGATTCCGTCGGCCTGTTCCTCCGCCTCGCGGTCGGGAACGGTGCGCAGGGCAAGACGATCTGGCCGGCGTTCCGGGACTACCACGTGATTCCGATCCAGTAACCGCAGGCGTGGGCCCGGCGTACCCGGGTCACGAAACGAAGGAAGCCCCCGGCGGCAGTCTCCGTCGGGGGCTTTTTCGTTGCTTCGCGCACATGTTCTCAGCGGCGCGCGCGCGGACGTATCAGCCCTTTCGCAGGCTCCTCTGCAGCGTTTCCCCCAGCCAACCACCGAGCAGGGCCAGCGCGATCCCGAGCCCGAAGGCGAGCAGGAGCCGCCCGATCCCGGGCGAGGCATCGACGTAGACGAACAGGAACCCGACGTGCGCGAGGATCAGACCGCCCGCCGCGATCGCCGGCTCGACCACCGTCTTGCCCGGCGAAAAGAACCCCACCAGCACCCCCGTGACGAGGAATGCGCCCGTGAGCACGGCCAGATCCTGCGCTGTTGATGGGGGCAACAATGCGCGTGTCAGGAACAGCGCGTAGGTGCTCAACGTGAATCCGACCACGATGCTGACGAAGACCCATGGCCAGTCGATCGGCCGGTCGACGTGGGCCTCCTCGAGGGTGCCCTGCAGCATCTCCCCCACGTAGCCGCCGAGCAGGGCGAGCCCCAGCGCGCAGAAGGGACCCGCGAGCCATACCAGCATCGGGACGGGCAGCCGCATCTGGAACGCGACGAGAGCTATCGTGAGCACCGCCAGCATCAGCCCGGCGACCGCGGCCTCGCGGAGTGTCTCGCCTCGGGATCCGGCGCCCACGAAGATCCCGACCAGCAGGACCGTGAGGGAACCCACCAGGCCGTCCACTCCGGGCCTGTCCAGATAGCGATCGACGAGGTTGAGGAAGACCACGATCACGATCGCCCCGAACACCACACCGAGCACGACCCAGGCCCACCGCATCGGCTTCGGACCTGCCATGGACGACTCGCGCTCGGACCCCATCGCTTCTCCAGTCAGTCATTGTTCGGGAATCGCAGCCCCGGCGGTCTGCCGGCCCCATGATAAGACCCGATTCCCGATAGCGGCAATCCGCGACTCTGAAAGTACGGGCAACCCTCGGCTCAGCTCGCGTATCCCAACAACGGCGGCGCGCGAAGCGATGCTGTGGAATTCAGAGTGCGGGCGTGACGCTCCAGGGGTATCGTCCAGCGGCACGGCCCCAGGCGTCGCTAGTCATCGACCGCAACCGCTCGAGCATCCGAACGAATGGAAATTCAGATGAGAATTCGAAGCTCTGTCCGGTCCCCCTTCCTGGCCCTCCTCCCCTCCCTCGCCGCGGTCGCTGCGGCGGTCTCCGTGTCGTCCTGCTCGGAGTCCGGCGCCACGAGCAGCGTGCTCGAGGCCGTGACGGACACGGTCGAAGGGGTAGCCCGGCTAACCTACCCCGAAACGGGGGCCTCGGCGCTGCGCTGGAGCCTCGACACGGTCGCCGTGATCGGCGGTTACGAAGCCGCCGGCGAGGACTATCAGTTCGACGGGGTCGCGCCGGGCAGCCTCGCCGGCAACGCTTCCGGGGACCTGTTCGTGATCGACGGGACGGGCCTCAGGGTGCTCGGATACGATCGGGACGGGGAGTTCATCGGATCGTGGGGGCGTGAAGGCTCGGGACCGGGCGAGATGCAGTCCCCCGCCGGGCTCGGCATCGGGAGCGCGGATACGCTGTGGGTCGTGGACGGCAGCAACCAGCGCATCACGCTCCTCCCGCGGGAAGCGGAAGCCGAGCCCACCAGCATCCCCTTCCCGCCGGGTTCGGGGATGATGGGCGGACGAGTCGTGCCCGTCGCGGACGGCGCGTACGGGGTGTTCTCGATGTTCTTCTTCCGGCCGGGCGATGACACGGGGCCGCCGCCCCGACCGCTGGTGCGGATCGACCGGGACGGGACCGCGTCGGATACCGTGTGGGAGGCCCCGGCCCCCAAGTTCGACCAGGTCGAGGTCACGTCGGGCAATCGAGTCATGGTGATGATGGCGCAGCAGTCGTTCGCTCCCGCCTTTCGCTGGGACCGGTTCTCGGATGGCCGCTTCGCACTCTCGGATGGTCCCGAGTACGACATCCGGATCGTCGGCCCCGACGGCATCGAGCGGTTCCGGATCCGGCGTGGCCCCCCGGCCCGCGCCGTGACGCCGGAAGACGAGGAATTCGAGCGAGACCGGCTTCGAGAGGCATCTACGGAGGGCGACTTCCCCGGAGCCGAGCAGATGATGGAAAAGCGTCTTGAGGCCCTCACGTTCGCCGAAGTGGTTCCCCGGATCACCGGCCTTCTGATAGACGACCGGGACCGCTTGTGGGTCGGGGTGTCGGTGGACAGGCCGGGTGAGACGGATCGGATCGACGTGTACACCGCGGACGGGAAGCTGCTCGGAGAGATCCGCGCACCGGAGTTCTTCCCCGACGTGGCCTACGGAGACGGTCTTCTCGGTCGCCTCACGGCGGACGATCTCGACGTCCAGCAGATCGTGGTGTACCGGAGGGTCGAGGACGGCGCGGGCGCCTGACGGCTCGCGCCGTTCTCGCGCCGCTCCCGGCTCCCGGCGGCCTGTCGCTCAGCCGGTCGCCTCGCGCACCACCCGATCGCCTCGAGCGCGGCGAAGTAGACGCGGTCGGGGATGTCGGCCTCGCGCGTCCAGCGAGCGCCTGGGGTATGGAAGTCCGGGTCGGCCCCGCGGCTTCTGGTGTCCTCGACGAGCGCGGCCACCGGATCGGGCTCGAGCTTCGGGGTCTTCCGCGGCCGTCCCACGTGGACCTGGCCTCTGGGATCGCGGAACGCCGGCTGCCGGTCCCGGCCCCACCACTCGACCCTCCAGCCCTCCTCGTGCACCA
>CANPVW010000216.1 GCA_947581745.1 Candidatus Benthicola azotiphorus | reverse complement strand
CCCCCCGCCAGTCCGAGCAGCACGGTCTCGGCCGCGAAGTGCCGGGCGATCCGGTTCCGGCCCGCCCCGAGCGCCTTGCGCACCGCTACCTCGCGGCGGCGTGACTCGGCTCGCACGAGCAGCAGGTTGGCGACGTTCACGCACGCGAGCAGGAGGACGAGCCCGACGGCCCCCAGCAGCACCCACAGGGTGCGGGCGATGTTCCCCACCACCTGCTCGCGCAGCGGACGGACGTTGGGAGTCAGGCCGAACTCGCGCGCCCGCTCGGGCGTCGCCCAGCCGTACCGCTCCGCCGACGGCACGATGAGACGCGCCAGGTCCGCCTGGACAGTTTCCGGAGCGACGCCCGGCCGCAAGCGGGCCAGCCCGTTGAAGTCGAAGCTGAGGAGCGCCGCGTTCTCCGGGTCGACCCGGAGCGGCAGGTAGAGATCCGGTGACCGGTCGAGGAAATGCGTGCCGGCCGGCAGGACCCCGATCACCTCCGTGCTCACTCCGTCGAGGGTGAGCACCCGCCCGACGACCGAGGGATCGGCGCCGAACCGCCGCTCCCAGTATCCGTGGCTCAGCACGGCGGTGAGTGGCGCCTCGTGATGCATGTCCGCGGGCAGGAACATGCGGCCCGCCTCGGCCCGCACCCGGAGCGCCGGGAACACCCCTCCCGACACGCTGATGATGTCCAGGCTCTCCGGATCCGCGAGCCCGGTCACGGTGACGCTTCCCGGCGTCCACGCTCCGAACTGCTCGAACACGGTCTGGTCTTCCTCGATCGCGAGGAACATGCCGCTCGTCATGCGGATCCGGTCGTAACCCAGACCCTCGGAGGCGTGCCACACGACGACCAGGTCGTCCGAGTCGTCGTACGGAAGCGGCCGGAGCAGGACCCCGTACACCACGCTCAGAATCGCGGCGGTCGACCCGATCCCCAGCGCGAGGGTGACCACGGATACGGAGGTGAACCCGGGCGCACGCGCCAGCCGTCGCGCCCCGTTTCTCACGTCCGCCAGGACGGCTTCGAAGTCTAGTGCGCGCTCCCACGCCGCGTGCGGCAAGGCCCCGAGTGCGCGAACGGCGAGAGCGGGCCCGGAAGCGGCACGGCCCAGCCTGCGCCGCCCTTCCCTCCAGTGCAGGAGCTCGGCCTGCCACGATTCCAGCCAGCCGTCCCGCCGGTCCCCCGGAACGAGGCCCGAAGCGAGGCGGAGTAGGAGATCGGCCGGGGCCGGAAGCTCGACCCTCCGGGCAGCGTCGGTCACCGCGCCGGCTCCTTCGCCGCCAGGCCGCGCGTTCCGGCCGGCGTCGGCGAAGCCAGGACGGCCAGCCGCTGCACCGCGGCGTCCAGGGCCCGCTCTCCCGACGCGGTGAGCCGGTAGTAGCGACGACGCGGGCGCCTCTCGGCGTCGGCCACGTCGCGTCGCTCCCACCGGCTGCGCAGGAAGCCGCGCTCGTCGAGCCGGCTCAGGGTCGGGTACACGGTTCCGCTGGGAAGCCCCGTTCGGTCCATGATGTCGGTTCCGTACTCGTATCCGTTCCGGATGGCGCGCATGATGGCGACCGTCGCGTAGCCGAGCTGTCTGGCCATGTCGTCCTGTCCTGGGCGTCGTGTCGTGGATGAGTATGTAGTAAACCTACTTACAGTATGTAGCAAACCTATTTACAGGTCAAGGCGGGGTGATTCACGGGGCTCGAGAGCGGAGCCGCGTAGCTCGTGGTGTCCCTCCCGTTGACAGCACCCCGCCTGTTTGGCGTATGTGGCGCGACGCGCGGCGGCCGCGGACCGCAGCCGGTCTCCGTTGCGAACATGGCGAACGACACCCGGCTCCCGAGGCGGCGGGGATGCCGGGATCTGGCGACCCGCCAGGACCAGGATCGAACAGAGGCGCCCTTTGCTCTTCAACTCGTTGACGTTCGTCGCGTTCTTCGTGATCGTGCTGGCGCTCCACAACGCGCCGCTCCCGTGGAAGGTCAAGAAGACCAACCTGCTCCTGGCCAGCTACATCTTCTACGCGGCCTGGAATCCTCCCTTCGTCCTCCTGCTGTGGCTCTCGACGATCGTCGACTGGTGGGTGGCGAAGGGGATCTACGCGACGGAAGAGAAGTCTCGACGCCGGGCGCTGGTCGGGGTCAGCATCGCGGTGAACCTCGGGCTGCTCGGCTACTTCAAGTACGGCGGCTTCCTGCTCGAGAACTGGCAGGCTCTGATGACCGCCATCGGCGTGACGTGGACCGCGCCGGGCTGGAACATCGTGCTCCCGGTGGGGATCTCGTTCTACACCTTCCAGACGATGGCCTACTCGCTTGACGTCTACCTGCGGCGGGCCAGGCCGGCCGACTCGTTCCTGGACTTCGCGCTCTTCGTGACCTTCTTCCCGCAGCTCGTGGCCGGCCCGATCGTCCGGCCGACACAGCTCATCCCGCAGTTCCAGGAACCGGTACGGGCGAACAGGAATCAGCTGCTGTGGGGCCTCGGTCTGATGACGCTCGGCCTGTTCGAGAAGATGGTGATCGCCGACGGCGCCCTCGCTCCGGCGGCCGACGCGGTGTTCGGGGCGGACGGGGCCGTGCCTTTCGCGGACGCCTGGCTGGGGACGCTGGCCTTCGCCGGCCAGATCTTCTCGGACTTCGCCGGCTACTCGACGGTGGCGATCGGGGCGGCCCTCTGCCTCGGGTTCTCGCTGCCGGACAACTTCCGGTTCCCGTACGCCGCGCTCGGGTTCTCTGACTTCTGGCGCCGCTGGCACATCTCCCTGTCCACCTGGCTGCGGGACTACCTGTACATCCCGCTCGGCGGCAACCGAAAGGGCTGGCACCGCACGCAGGCCAACCTGATGATCACGATGCTGCTCGGCGGGCTGTGGCACGGCGCCGCGTGGACCTTCGTGGTGTGGGGCGGGCTGCACGGGCTCTACCTGGGCATCGAGCGCTTCATCCGCGAGCGCTGGGGCGACGCGAAGGTCGCCTCGACGGCCGGGTTCCGGCTGTTCCTCGCACTGCTGACGTACTTCCTCGTGAACCTGACGTGGGTGTTCTTCCGCTCGAAGGACTTTCCGCAGGCCTTGAGCATGACGCGGGCCATGCTCGGGTTCGGGGCGCCCGACGGCGAGCTGGTCCTCTCGACCTTCCTGGTCACGACGGTGATCGCCGTAACCGTCGGCATGCTGATCGTGCACTGGTTCATGCGGAACCGGCGGCTCGAGGAGGTCGTCGCCCGCAGCCCGTGGTGGCTCACCGGCCTGGTGTGGGCCGGGATGATGTTCCTGATCGTGATCACGCAAGGAACCGGCAATGCCTTCATCTACTTCCAGTTCTGACTCCGAGCCGGTCTACAGCCGGCGCGTCCCGGAGATCTCGTGGCCGCGTGTCGCGGTCGTGGCGGCGTTCCTGGCCGCGGCCGGCGTCGGGATCTGGGAGGCCGCGTGGCGGATCGGGGAGCATTACGAAGCCTCCTACCGGAACAGCGACGGGCAGTTCGCCGAGGTCCGCAGGCGGGTCGACCGGCGCGAGCCGAACGCCACCGTGTTCATCGGCTCCTCGCGCACCCAGTTCGACATCGATCTCGACGTGTGGCAGGAGCTCACGGGCGTGCACGGGATCCAGCTGGCCCTGGAAGGGTCGAATCCGCTCCCGATCCTCACGGACCTGGCGGACGACGAGGACTTCGCCGGCCTGCTGGTGGTCGGGATCACGCCGCCCCTGGTGTTGATGCCGGGGATCGGCTCGCGGGCCGATGCACTCGAGAGGTATTACAACGAGACGCCCTCGGAGTGGGCGAGCAACAAGCTGTCGTACCCGCTGGAGCGCACGTTCGCGTTCTACAACCCGGACGCGGCCCTGTTCAGGCTGCTGGAGCGCCAGCCCTGGTGGCCGGAGCGTGAAGGGCTCCCGTTCGAGGCTCCCGAGGTCCGCAAGATCGAGAACATGCGGCGCGACCGGCAGTCGGACCTGTGGAACCGGGTGGAGGACGACCCCGAGCTCAACCAGGTCGTCACCAGCACGTGGAAGGCGATCCTCGAGACCCTGCCGCCGCCCCCGCCCGAGGAAGAGGCGCGCGCAGCCTTCGAGACCCTGCTCGCGAACGTGGCGCGGGATGTCGGGAAGATCCGGGAGAGAGGCGGCGAGGTCGTGTTCATCCGGCCGCCCTCCAGCGACTGGTTCCGCGACTTCGAGAACCGGGCGACGCCGCGCGAGCGGGTGTGGGAGCCGATCGTCGGCGCCGCGGGCGCCGTCGGCGTCCACTTCGAGGACTATCCGGAGCTGCGGGAAGCCCACACGCCCGAATGGTCGCACATCAGCTCCCGCGACAAGGCGCAGTGGACGAGGGCGCTCGTGGGTATCTTGAAGGCCAGGATGGCGGAGAGCGGTGTCCACCGACCGGAGATTGGATCGTGAGCCTACTCGTAGCCGTCGACTTCTCGGACGTCTCGGACGCCCAGATGGAGATCGTGGGTCGTCTCGCGAGGCCGAACCGAGCGATCTACCTGCTGCACGTCGCGGAGCCGGATCCCTCGTTCATCGGCTACGAAGCGGGCCCCGACGAGGTACGCCACGAGGTGGCCGTGGAGTTCAAGCGAGAGCACGACCAGCTGCAGGCCCTGGCCGGCCGGCTGCGCGAGGCCGGCCACCGGGTGACCGCCCTGATGGTCCAGGGACCGACGGTCGCCACGATCCTCGAGCAGGCGGACAGGGTGGAGGCCGAGGTGATCGTGGTCGGGTCGCACGGCCGCGGAAAGCTGTTCGACGTGATGGTCGGGAGCGTCTCGGCGGGCGTCATCCGGAAGGCGAAGGTACCGGTGCTGGTGGTACCGTCGCGCTGAAACGCGAAAAGCCCGGCCTCTCGACCGGGCTCCCGCTGTCCTGTCCGTCAATTGTGGTCAGCGGATCGGGCCGAAGCCGCGGGTCCGCCGTCCGGGACAGGACCGTTCAGGACTCTTTGACAGGATCGAGCCTCCGCCCGGGCGCCGGCGGAATTCGGGGTCCACACCGGTCCGGACGGAGGCTCTTCCTTTTCGACCGCCTTCTCAGCCGCACTCGCTGTAGCCGCACGCGTGACACTTCACGCATCCCTCGGCGAACTCCAGGCCCGACCCGCAGTCGGGGCAGGTGCCGATGAACGTCAGCGCCGCCTGCTCCTCGAACCGGTGGATCCGTGGCTTGTGGGCCGTCTGCGTGCCTCCGTTGGTGGCCTTCGCCGCCCCCGGATCCGGGATCGGCAGCGTAGTCTGGATGCCTTCCTTCTCCTCCAGGTATTTCTCGATCACCTGAGCGATCGCGTCGGGGCTGGACAGCACCTTGTTCGGCCCGAACCCGACGGCCCGGTCGGACGAGATCCCTCGCAGCTGCTTGTGGATCGCCCGCATCGAGATTCCGCTGCGCAGAGCGAGGCTGATCAGGCGACCGATCGCCTCGGCGTCGGCCATCGCGGGTCCCCCGGCCTTGCCGAGCGCCACGAAGACTTCGAACGGACGAGCCTCTTCGTCCTCGTTGATCGTCACGTACATGTCCCCGAGCGGCGAATCGATCTTCCGGGTGACACCGCGCAGCACGTGCGGCCGCGAACGAACCGCGGGCTGCCTCATCATGCCGCCCTCGAGGAAGGCGATCTGGTCCTCCCTGCCTTCCAGCTGCTCCTCGAGCTCAGCGATCCGGCCGAGCGCCCCGATCAGCTCCTGTGCCAGCTCGGTGTCTCCGATCATCTCGAGGCCCTCTCCGTTGGCAGCGGCCACGACCTCCCTGGCCGTCTTGCCCGTCGAGAGCACCTGCGCGTCGCGCGATCCGTCGCGATACACGGTGACGCCCTTGCACCGCAGCTGGTAGGCGAGTTTGAAGATCTCCCGCACGTCGGCTTCAGTGGCCTCGTTCGGGAAGTTGCACGTCTTGGAGATCGCGGAGTCCGTGTTTGCCTGGAAGGCGGCCTGCATCCGGATGTGCTGCTCCGGAGTGACGTCGTGCGCGGTGACGAATACGCGCTGCACGTCCTCGGGCACTTCGTCGAAGTGGATGTGTCCCTCGTCGGCTATCCGCCGCATCAGGTCCTCGGAATACCAGCCTCCCTCCTTCGCCATGCGAACGAATTCGGGATTCACGTCCGGCATCAGGACGCCCGCCTGGTTCCGCATGAACGCGACCGCGAACAGGGGCTCGATGCCGCTGGCGCACCCGGCGATGATCGAGATCGTCCCGGTGGGCGCGACGGTCGTCAGGTTGCAGTTCCTCAGTCGGCGCATCGGACGCACCCGATCGCCGCGCGCGTCACGCGCACACGTCTCGTCCGGACCCCAGATCGATTCGTCCCACTGCGGAAACACGCCGCGCTCCGCGGCCAGGCGCTCCGACTCGACCTTCGACTCCTCGTCGATGAACCGCATGAGCTCCTTGCCGAGCTCGATCGAGCGCGGCGACCCGTAGGGCTCGCCCAGCTTCACGAGCATGTCCGCCCAGCCCATGATGCCGAGTCCGATGCGGCGGATGTTCTTCGACAGGTCGTCGATCGCCGGCAACGGGTACTGGTTGGCGTCGATCACGTTGTCCAGGAAGTGCGTCGACCGGTGCACGGCCGTCCGCAGCCCTTCCCAGTCGATCCGGCCGTCCTCGACGAAGGCCCCGACGTTCACCGATCCGAGATTGCATACGTCGTACGGGAGGAGCGGCTGCTCGCCGCACGGATTCGTGGCCTCGTACGAGCCCATGTGGGGCACGGGGTTGTACCTGTTCGCCTCATCGATGAAGAACACGCCCGGCTCGCCGTTTCGCCACGCCCCGTACACGATCTTGTCGAACACCTGGCGGGCGTCGAGCTTGCCCACCGGCTCTCCGCTGCGCGGGTTCTTGAGATCGTATTCCTCGCCGCGCTCGACCGCGGTCATGAACTCCTCGGTGATCGCCACCGAGATGTTGAAGTTCGTGATCTTGTTCTTGTCTTCCTTGCAGTCGATGAAGCCGAGGATGTCCGGGTGGTCGACCCGCAGGATCCCCATGTTCGCGCCGCGCCGGGTGCCGCCCTGCTTCACGGCCTCCGTGGAGGCATCGTAAACCTCCATGAAGCTCACCGGGCCGCTCGCCACTCCCATCGACGACTTCACCACGTCGCCGGCCGGGCGGAGCCGGCTGAACCCGAAGCCGGTGCCGCCGCCCGACTGGTGAATGAGCGCCATGTCGCGAAGCGTCTCGTAGATCCCGTTCAGCGAGTCCGGCACCGGAAGGACGAAGCACGCGCTCAGCTGCCCGAGGGGACGGCCGGCGTTCATCAGGGTCGGGCTGTTCGGCTCGAACTCGCCGAACGCCATCATCCGGTAGAAGTCGCGCGCCGTCTCCATCACCTGCTCGGCAGTGGCCCCGTACTGCTCGTCCACCGATGCGATGACCCTCGCCACCCGCCAGAACATGTCACCGGGGCTCTCTATCGGCTCCAGCTCGTCGTTCTTCATCAGGTAACGCTTCGCGAGGACCGTGCGGGCGTTCTCGGTCAGCCCTGGCTCCGGCAGGTCCGCTGGCAGTGTCTGGAAGTCGATGTCGCGGGTCTCTGACTCACGGCTCG
>CANPVW010000215.1 GCA_947581745.1 Candidatus Benthicola azotiphorus | reverse complement strand
CCGCCACGAAGCCATCCGTGGCCCCCATCCCCAGCTGGACCGCCTCGGAAACCGCATCGTTGAACTCGTTGGATCCGAGGGCGAACGTGTCTTCGCCCTCGCCTCGCGAGCGGTGAATGGAGCGCCCGGACGGGGTGTACCACGTGCCCGTGGTGAGCCTGAGGTAGTTGCCCCCTGGAAGCGGAAAGACGCTCTGCATCACTCCCTTGCCAAATGTCCGGGTACCGAGGACGAGGGCCCGATCGTGATCCTGCAGGGCTCCCGCGACGATCTCCGATGCGCTCGCCGACCAGGCGTTTACCAGCACCACCACCGGAAGACCGGGATAGCGGTCGGGGCCCGGCGCCGTGAAGGAGTAGCTGTCGCGCGGATCCCGAGCGCGGGTGTCGACCACCATCTTGCCCGCGTCCAGAAACAGGTCCGCGATCTCGACCGCTTCGCGCAGGATCCCGCCCTGATCGTAGCGCAGGTCCAGGACGAGCGACCGGGCCCCGCCGGCCAGCAGGTCGTTGACGGCGGCCTGGAGCTCTTCGGTCGACTTACGGCTGAATTGCTGCAGGTACACGTACCCGACATCGTCGGACAGCATCAGCGACTGCGTGGCGACGATGTGTACGTCGTCGCGCACGATGTCGAGCTGTATGAGATCCGGCGTTCCCTCCCGGGCCACGGCCACGTGCACGGCCTCGCCCTTAGGGCCCCGGAGCGAGGACACCGCTTCCTCCTGCGACCAGCCGGCGGTGGATTCGCCATCCACTTCCACGATTCGGTCGCCGGGTTGCAGGTCCAGCTTCGACGACGGGCTGTCGGGGATGATGCCGAGCACCGTGATCCCTTCCTCCTCGGCGAGGATCCGCATTCCGACACCGCCATAGTTGTTGTTGAGCAGCGCGGCAGTCTGGTTGTCGGCCCGGATGAAGGCGGCATAGGGATCACCCAGCTCCACGAGCAGTCCGTCGATCGCCATGTCGTAGAGCTCGCCGGCCGACACTTCCTCGACGAAGTTGTCGGACACTCGCCGCACCACGGTCTCGAGAAGCGCCTCGGACGCGGGCGGAGCGGCTCCCTCCTGCAGCAACCAGCCCCCGCTCGCGAGAACCGCGAGCAGCGAGGCGACCGGCACCGTCCAGGACCTTCTCAGCTTCATCTGACCTCCATGCGACTGTGCGCCCGGCTCGATTCCGACGCTCGCCGGCTCCTTCTTTTTTCTGAAACTCTGTCCGCCCGGAAAGGTTTCACCCTGCGGGCGGGAATCGGTCCGGCCACCGCTCGGAAAGCGCCAGCCACAGACGTTCCTGCACCTCCACGGTCGGCCCATCGCTGGCGATCGTGACAACCCCCGGTTCCGACTCCGCGAGGACCGTGTAGGCCCGGGCGACGGCGCGGTGAAAGTCCGCGTGCTCGCTCTCCAGCCGATCGGCCTGCCCTCGCTGCCGCTCTCGCCCCACGTCCGGATCGAGGGCGAGCAGAACCGTCCCGTCCGGCTTGAGGCCTCCGGTCGCGAACTCGTTCAGCTTCCTCACTCGCTCCAGTCCCAGACCACGGGCAATCCCCTGATAGGCGTAAGTCGACATCTCGTAGCGGTCGGCGAGGACCAGCTCTCCTCTCTCCAGTGCCGGCTTCACCACCCGCTTCACGAACTCGGCGCGCGAGGCCAGGTACAGGAGCAACTCCGTCTCCGGGCAGATCGAGAGGTCGCGATCGAGGACGATCCGTCTGATCCTCTCGCCGGCCGGCGTGCCACCCGGCTCACGAACCAGGAGATGGGCTATGCCCGCCCGCTCGAGTCGCTCGGTGAGGCGCCTCAGGTGCGTGGACTTGCCCGCTCCTTCCCCTCCCTCGAACGCAATGAACAGACCGCCCGATCCGATGCCTTCGCTCAAGTTCTCCCTCGACCTCCAGATGCGTGAATCGGCGCCTTCCGACGGCGCCGATTCGAGTCGGTTCCATCCAAACGTCCGACGCCCTGATCAGCGGCGCCCCCGGCACTACTCGTCGTAGTACTCGTTCCCCAGGTGAGTTATCTGCTCTTCGCCCATCATCCAGCGCAGGGTGTTCTTGAGCTTCGTGTGCTGGATGAAGATGTCGTGCTCCGGATACAGGCCCGGCGGCGTCTGGGGGCTCTTGAAATAGAACGACAGCCACTCCTGCACTCCGTGCATTCCGGCGCGCTGCGCCAGGTCCATGAACAGGGCCAGGTCGAGCACGATCGGTGCCGCCAGGATCGAATCGCGACACAGGAAGTCGATCTTGATCTGCATCGGGTAGCCCATCCACCCGAAGATGTCGATGTTGTCCCAGCCCTCCTTGTTGTCGCCGCGCGGAGGGTAGTAGTTGATACGCACCTTGTGGTACATGTCTCCGTACAGCTCAGGATACATCTTGGGCTGCAGGATGTACTCGAGCACGCCGAGCTTCGACTCTTCCTTCGTCTTGAAGCTCTCCGGATCGTCCAGGACCTCTCCGTCCCGGTTGCCCAGGATGTTCGTCGAGAACCAGCCGTTCAGACCCAGCATCCGCGCCTTGAGACCTGGCGCCAGGATCGTCTTCATCAGCGTCTGCCCCGTCTTGAAGTCCTTGCCTCCTATGGGCATCTCCTTCTGGCGGGCGAGCTCCAGCATCGCCGGGATGTCCACCGTCAGGTTCGGCGCGCCGTTCGCGAACGGAACGCCTTCCTGCAGCGCGGCGTACGCGTAGAGCATCGACGGCGCGATCCCCTGGTCGTTCTCCCGCATGCCCCGCTCCAGCGATTCCACGGTCTCGTGAACCGGCTGCCGGGTGAGGAAGATCTCGGTGGATGCGGCCCATACCATCACGAGTCGGTCGCAGCCGTTCTCGGCCTTGAACCGCCGGATGTCCTCCCGCAGCTGCTCGGCCAGGTCCATCTTCGTCTTGCCGGTCTTGACGTTCGTGCCGTCGAGCTTCTTCACGTACGCCTTGTCGAATGCGGCCGACATCGGCTTGATCGACTTCATGAAGTCCGCGATCGGCTCGAGGTCCTCCGGTTTCAGCACGCCGCACGACCGGGCCGACTGATAAGCGTCGTCGGGGATCGGGTCCCACGCCCCGAACACGATCTCGTCCAGACCCACGAGAGGCACGAAGTCCCGGACCAGCGGCGCTCGCGCTTCCGTTCGCTTGCCCAGCCGGATCGTGTTCATCTGCGTGATGGAGCCGATCGGCAAGCTCAATCCCCTGCGCACGGACTCCACGCCGGCGATCACCGTGGTGGACACGGCTCCAAGCCCCACGAGGAGTACCCCCAGCCGCCCCTCCGCGGGGGCGATGTCCCGTCCGGCCGTCGACTTGCTCATGTCTTGATAATCCACTTGAAGTGTTTGATCTTAATGATCTTCTTTATCCAGCTTACGTCCAAGCCACTCCGGCATCTTCCACACGGCCTTGCCGACGGCGACACCCTCCGGACGCGTGTTCTGGTACACCCAGAGGATCCTCTGCAGGACGGTCAGATTCGTGAGGATCGCCAGGCCCCAGAGCACGACGCGCAGGACCGCTCCGTTGTTCTGCTCGCCGAAGAACAGGGCCGCCGCCCCGATCAGGATCACGCGCTCGGCGCGCTGCATGATCCCGACCGTGCAGTCGATCCCCAGCGCCTCTGCCCGAGCTCGCGTGTAGCTGATCATCAGCGAGCCGGCCATGGCCAGGATGACCACGTAGATCATGACGACGTCGTTCGCGTCGGCCCGGAAGTCGTTGTACAGCGAAAGCAGCCCGATGTAGACGATGATCTCGGAAAGCCGGTCCAGGGTGGAGTCGTAGAACGCACCGAACGGTGACGCGAGACCTGTCCTTCGCGCCACGGTCCCGTCGAACAGGTCGAAGATCCCGCCGAGGAGAATCATCGCGCCCGCGGGCCTGACCTGATGTGTGTGGAAGAAGTAGCCGGACGAGCACGTGATGAGGAATCCCAGCGTGCTGAGCGTGTTGGGGTGGACCCGTTCCCGGACCATCCAGTTGATGATCGGGTCCACGGCGGCCCGGAGCCCCTTTTCGAGCGCCGCCCGCAGCGACTTCATGACGGCAGGATGATCCGCGACTGCTCGCCGGCCTTCACGCCCTCGGCGATCGACTGATTGACCCGGTCCATCAGCTTGTCGAAGTTCGCCTGGGCCGAAATCAGCGCCTGGTAACGCGTGCTCGTCTGCATTTCCTCGCTCAGGCGGCCCAGATCGTGGCGCAGGTCCTCGGGCGGCTCCTCCTCCTTCTCGAGGAACCCGATCAGCTTCTCCTGCAGCCCCCGGATCGCGTCCAGTCGGCCTCTCGCTTCCTCGTCGCCCTCGATGTCACGCATCGCCGCCCGAAGGTACGCGTACTCCGGCGTCTGCGAGATCAACCGGCCCACTTCCGAGGCCCGTTCGAATATCCTGTCCGTGTCGGCCATGACGATCCCGATCTCTCCGCTGTCGCGATCGCGAGGACGCTCTCGTCCACGCTGCACCTGATGGTTGAATCTGTATAACATAACACGGCGCGACCGTCGGCCGCGACCGTGTTGGCAGTCCGCCGCCCCCGCCGGATCAGGCCCGTGCGATCACCACTCTCTCTCTCCCGGCCAGGTCCCGCGTGACCTGGATGTCCGCCCATGATCCGCTCTCCGACAGCAAGCGGCTCACTTCCCGCCCCTGGCCGACCCCTACCTCGAGGAACAGGGCGCCCCCCCGCGAGAGGCGGGACGGCGCCCCCGCGACGATCTCCCGGACCACAACGAGTCCGTCCACTCCCCCGGCCAGCGCCTCGAACGGATCGTGGTCCCTCACTTCCCTGGCGAGGTTTTCGATTTCAGCGTCCGGAACGTAGGGGGGATTCGACACGATGACATCGAACGTCTCCCCCGGTTGCACGGCGGACCACGGGGACCCCGTCGTGGCGCGGAGTTCGATCCGGTCACCCACTCCGACCCGCTCCGCGTTCTGCGCCGCCAGTTCGAGCGCGTCCTCCGAGATGTCCACCGCGACGACCCGGCCCACCACTCCTTCGTGCAGCAGGGAGAGTGCAATGCACCCCCCACCGGTCCCTATGTCGAGCGCCGTAGCCAGGAGCGGCGTGGGCTCGCCGGGTCGCCTCACCGGCCTGACTCCGCCCTTCGACCGGCGGGCGGAGGCCCAGTCCACTACCCGCTGCACCAGCTCCTCCGTCTCCGGGCGAGGCACGAGGGCACGCCCATCGCAGACCAGGACGAGGTCCCGGAACGCGACCGTGCCTTCGAGGTGCTGCAGCGGAACGCCCGAGAGCCGCCGTCTCGATGCCGCGGCCACGAGGCCCGCATCCTCCGGCGTGATCGCGTCGTAGGGATGCAGAAGCAGTTCCGTGCGCGACAGGCCGAGCACGTGCGACAGCAGTCGCTCCGCTTCCTGACGCCCCCCCGGGATTCCACCCGCTTCGAACTCCGTCGCGAGCCCTTCCAGCACCTGGCGCCTCGTCGGAGCGGGGAGCCGCCGCGACCCGCTGGCGGGCTCCGCTTCCGGGATCCGGCTCACCCCGAGTCTCCCTGGTCCAGGCGCTCCTCGGTTCCGGCGGTCCGGAGGGCTTCCACGAGCTCGTCCAGGTCGCCGCCCAGGACGGCCTCGAGCTTGTGCAGGGTAAGGTGGATGCGGTGGTCCGTGATGCGGTTCTGCGGGAAATTGTAGGTTCGGATCTTCGCCGACCGGTCCCCCGTCCCGACTTGCGCTCTCCGCTCCCGCGATCGCTCCGCCTCTTGCTCCGCCACCATCTGATCGAGCAGACGACTGCGCAGAACCTTCAGTGCTCGGGCCTTGTTCTTGTGCTGCGACTTCTCGTCCTGGCAGGACACGACCAGTCCCGTCGGAAGGTGGGTGATCCGAACCGCCGAATCGGTCGTGTTGACCGACTGTCCGCCGGGACCCGAAGAACGGAACACGTCGATCTTGAGGTCCGCCGGATCGATCTCCAGGTCGACTTCCTCGGCCTCCGGGAGAACCGCGACGCTGGCGGCGGAAGTGTGAATCCGGCCCGAGCTCTCGGTCACCGGAACCCGCTGCACCCGGTGGACTCCCGACTCGTAGCGGAGCGTCCCGTACACGTTCTTCCCGCGCACCAGGAAGATGATCTCCTTCAGCCCACCGAGCGTCCCCTCGCTCGAAGAGAGCACCTCCACGTCCCAGCCCCGGGCATCCGCGTAACGCGTGTACATGCGATACAGGTCGGCGGCGAACAGGCCGGCCTCATCGCCGCCCGTGCCCGCCCGGATCTCTACGACCGCCGGACGGTCATCGAGCGGATCTCTCGGCGTGAGGAGGGCCAGGATGTCGTCCTCCGCAAGCTCCACCCGGGCGACCAGATCCTCGACCTCGGCCGCCGCA
>CANPVW010000214.1 GCA_947581745.1 Candidatus Benthicola azotiphorus | reverse complement strand
GGTCCCGGATCGACGGGGTCCGCGGGAGACCTGGGTCGTTTCGGCGCCGATCGCGTGCTGGTCGCGGAATCGGAGTCCTTCGCCCTGTATCAGCCGGACGCCGCGGTCGAACTGCTCGCATCGATCGCGGGCGAGGCTTCGCCCGGAGCCATCCTGTTTCCGGCGTCGGCGCAGGGAAAGGACCTGGCGGCGCGTCTCGCCGCCCGTCTCGACCGACCCCTCGCGTCCGAAGTGACCGAGGTCGAGGTGGAGGACGGAGTGCCGGTCGTGACGCGGCCGATGTACGGCGGCAAGGCGTACGGGCGATTCCGCTTTCTGGAGTCGCCGGCTCTGATCAGCCTCCGGCCGAACGTGTTTCCGGCGACCGTGAATCCCCGCGAGAGCGAGATCGTGGACCTGCCCGCGAGTGATGTCACGGCCCGGACCCGGGTGGTCGCCGTGGAGTCGGCGGAACGGGGGGCCCTGGACGTGCGAGAGGCCCCGGTGGTCGTGGCGGGTGGTCGTGGCATGGGGGACCCCGCGAACTGGCGTCTGCTGGAGGACCTGGTGGCGGCGCTGGGCGACGACGCGACCCTGGGGGCGAGTCGCGCGGTCGTGGATGCGGGATGGAGACCCCATTCGGAGCAAGTTGGACAGACCGGGAAGGTCGTGTCGCCCAGCCTGTACTTCGCCGTAGGCATCAGCGGGGCGATCCAGCACCTGGCCGGCATGCGCACGGCGGGTGTGATCGTGGCGGTCAACAAGGACGCGGAAGCTCCGATCTTCAGCGTGGCGAACTACGGAGTGGTCGGTGACCTGTTCGAGGTCCTGCCGCGGCTGACGGAGGAGATCCGGGCCGTGCGGACCACGGGCGGATAGGAAGCGGAGATGAACGCGTCGACCACCGGCCGGCCGGACGCCCCGGATCTGAGCATGCCGTCCCACGCCTTCCTGATCGCGGCCTTCCTGCCGGCGCTGGCCGCGGTGGCGCGTACGGCACTCCACGGATCCATGGGAGGAGTCGGTCTGCTGATATGGATCCTGGGTCTTGCGCCGGTGTTTCTGCTGACGCGCTACATGGGCTGGAAGGGAGCGCTTCTCGGCCTCGCGTGGACCTCGGCGATGGTCGTCATCGCCGAGCTCTTCACGGCCCTCCTGGAGGGAGGCGCCCCGGCGTGGCCTCTCGTCGGGACCGTGATCGCCGTGACGGGCGCCGCGGCGCTGGGAGCCGGCCTCGAGAGACAGTTCTGGGTCAGCCGCCAGACCGAGCCGGTTCGATCGGAAGGTCCCGCGCAGATCGTGAGTGACCTCCCGACGGGCGCGATCCTGTACTACTTCCTCGACAAGCTGTTCGAGGCGGCCAGGAGGAAGCCCCCCCTCTCGATCGTGATGCTGGAAGTGGATCGGTACGACGAGTACGTATCGATGTACGGAGAGGCGAAGGCTTCCCGCGCCCTCGAGGTCGCCGTTCAGGCACTCAAGGCGCAGACGCGGGCCTCCAACATGTACGGTCGGATCGATGACCGCAGGCTGGTGGTGTTCCTCAGCGGCGAGACGCTCGCGGGAGCGTATGGCTTCGCCGTGCGCGTGCTCGAGGAGATCGCTTCCTTCTCTCCTCCCTGGAGTGGCAGGGTCACCCTGAGCGCGGGCATTGCCGGTTTCGAGACGTCAATGCCGAACGCCGACGCACTGCTCGCGAGGAGCCGCCAGGCACTCGACACCGCCCGGAGGATGGGTGGCGAGCGCATCGTCGTTGCCAGCGGCACGACCGGCGAGACACTGGTGACCCCGGGAATGACCGTGGTGAATCCGGACGGAAAGGTACGCGAGATTCGAAGTTCCGTCTGAAGCCGTTTCGGCTCGCGTCTCAGGGCGCCGGCCAGCCGGCCTCCTCGACGGCGCCAGCTTCGAGCCTGTGACGCACGCAGGCGGAGAACCGTCGCAGGAGGATCTCGGCGGCGGCGGTCAGCACCCTGCTGACGACGGGTCCGTCCAGTCGCCCGGCCAGCTGGACGCCGAGCAGCACGTCGACGCTCGTGAGCGACTCGTCCAGCTCCGAGAGCCGGCTCCTCATCCGCAGGTGTGCGATGCCGTCGCCCTTCACCTCACCTGCGGTCGCCTGCATCAGCACGGAGCGCCGCGTCGCGTCGAGCTCCAGAAAGCCGGCCTCGCCGGCCAGTGTCGTGCCCAGCGGGCCCAGCCGAAGATCCACCTCGCCCGTGAACGTTCCGCCTTCGATGTCGAGGAGGTGCGCACCCGGCATGCACCCGGCGATGCAACGGGGGTCGGTGAGGAACCGCCACACATCGTCGACGGGACGCCCAACCTCGAAGGCACGGTGCAGGCTGATCGACATCCGTTCTCCTGGCCAGAAACGCCTCGGTTCGGGATCGGCCGCGCAACCTGCCGTACGCCGTCCGGGGACGTCAAGGACCGCGTGCCGCGTCGGCCGCCATTTCCCTACATTGGATTCGGTGACGGGGAGAATGCGATCGGTCGTGTGGCCGACGCCCGTCTCTACGCGTCCATTGCCGCTTCGCAATGGAGGGGGTCGAGTCCGAAATGAGCCTTCCGGAGATCCTGGAGTCCGTCGGCGAGTGGACGCGGCAGGGTCAGCCGTGGGGAGAAGCCACCTTGATCCGGGTTCGGAGATCGGCTCCGCGGCCTCCGGGTGCGCGCTACGCCGTCGGGAGTGACGGGTCGTTCGCCGGGACGATCTCGGCCGGGTGCGTGGAGGCGGACTTGCGGGAGCACCTGCTCGGGCTGCTTCGCGGCAGCACCGGATGGACACCGGGTGTCGTCTCCTATGGAATCACGGACGAGATGGCCGCGGGAGTCGGCCTGGCCTGCGGAGGGGAGATCGAGGTCCTGATCCGGCGTCACGAGCCGGAAGATCCGGTGTGGGCCGAGGTCCTCGACCTGCTGCATGGCGACGACCGGTTCCACGCGGCGCTGGTGACGGGGCTGTCCGACGGCATTCGGGCCCGGCAGATCGTGGTCCGTCCTGATGGCTCTTCCAAGGGCACCCTGGGCGATCCCGCGCTCGATCGCGAAGTGACGGCGAAACCGGCGATCCTGTTCGCTCGCGAGGGATCCGAGGTCCTGTCGTTCGGACCGGGCCTGGAGGCATTC
>CANPVW010000213.1 GCA_947581745.1 Candidatus Benthicola azotiphorus | reverse complement strand
AGGGCGAGGCTCGCCTCCTCGGTGCGTAATCGCTCCTTGAGCGCGTCCGCGTTGTCGCGGGCGGTCTGATACTCGTTCTCCGAGACCCACTCGTTCCCGACCATCCTCGAGAAGGCCTCGGCCTGGCGCTCGGCCTCCTGGTACTGAGCCCTCGCGTTGGCGACGGCGGCTTCCTGCGCCAGCACACCCGTGCCCAGGGTCTGCCTCAGGGAAACCAGGGTCGCTTGGGCAGCCGTCCACTGCTGCTCGGCTTCGAGCACCTGGAGCTCGACATCGGGATTCGCGAGCACGACGAGGACGTCCTCGGCGGTGACCGTTTCCCCTGGCTCGAAGTACACCGACTCGACGCGTCCGGCCGTGACCGCGGCCACAAACTGCACCCGCTCGGGAACCAGTGTCCCCGAGCCCCGGACCTCGCGTACCATCTCTCCTCGCTCGACCGTGCCCTGGACGATCACGTTCCGGTCGACGGTCGGGGACGCGGGCTCGAGACGCGACAGAAGGTAGGTCACGAGGACGAGGCCTGTCACCGCGAGGCCGATGAAGACGTTGCGCTTCGTCTTGCCCTTCGGCGCCCGCTTGATGTCCATGCGGGACACCCGGGACTCCGATCCGTCGTCCCCACCGGCTCCGGATCCGCCCGCGCCGTGGCCCTTCTTGAGCGACAGGCGCGGCCGCTTGCTTCCCCCCGCCTCCACGATGCGGGGTCTGGTCCGCGAGCGTTCGCTGCCAGGCGCTTCCTCCGCCCTTCCGTTCGGCCCCTCTGGCTGTTCCATCTCTATCTCTCGGTGCTTGGTTGCGGGAATGCTCGCGGCCACCGCCATGGCTGAGCGAGACCCCGGCCTCGAGCTCCACTCGCGCGAGTCGCTGAAGGAAAGCAGCCACTCCTCCGTACCGGGACCTCGCACTACGCACCGATACGGCAAAGCGTTTCAAGGGCAACGGTCGTGCCACCTCGAATCAGAGGCGCAACTGATTGACAGGCAGTTCGTTACGTCATCCTGCGCAGATGTGGTGCCACCCCTCCGCCGTTCGGATGCGCGACGATATGTACCGAATCCGAACAGTCGAAGTTCCGACTTCAGATCACATCTTCGGGGAAGTTCTCCAGTACGTCCTTCACCTTGTTCAGCCAGAATGCGGCGATCGCTCCGTCCACCACCCGGTGATCGTAGCTCAGACCGAAGTACGACATGTGACGAATTCCGATCACGTCGTTGCCCATGGTATCCTGTACGACCACCGGACGTTTCTCGATCACGCCGGTGCCGAGAATGGCCACCTGGGGCTGGTTGATGATCGGCATCCCGAACTGGTTTCCGAACACTCCCACGTTCGTGATCGTGAACGTGCCACCCTGGATGTCGTCGAAGTCCAGGGTCTTGGTGCGCGCCTTCTCGGCCAGCTGGTTGGCGCCCGTGGTGAGGCCCATCAGGCTGAGCTGGTCGGCGTTCTTCAGGACCGGAACGATCAGCTCCTTGCCGCCGGCAACGGCCACGGCAATGCCCAGGTTGATGTCGCGATGGTACACGACCCGGGTGCCGTCCACCGAAGCGTTGAGAATGGGGTACTCGCGAAGGGCCTCGATCACCGCCTTCATGATGAACGGACCGTACGTGAGCTTGACGCCCTGCTCCTCGAACTTGGGCTTCAATTTCCGGCGCAAGCGGACGACGTGCTCGAAGTCGATCTCGTTGACGGACGTGACGTGCGCGGAGATCCGCCTCGACATGAGCATGTGCTCCATCGTGCGCAGCCGCACCCGGCTCATCTCCTCGACCGTGTCGCCCTCACGGATCGGGACCGCGGGGATCCGGATCTCGAGCGTCGCTCCGTGGATCGGGACCTGCATCGAGCCGGGCTGGCCGGCGGGCGCCGGGGGCGCAGCCGGCGCGGTGACCGACGGGCTCGCTGCGGCCGGTGCGGCCGCGGCGGGTGTCGCCGTCCGCGTCTCGAGGTGGGACAGGAGATCGTCCCGCGTGACCCGTCCGGCGATGCCCGAGCCGGCCACATCCGCGATATCGACTCCGTGCTCGGCCGCGATCTTCCGAACGAGGGGCGTGGATTTCGTCTGAATCCGCTCTTCCCTCGTCTGGACTTCGGCCGCGGTCCCGCCTTCAGGTAGCCGCGGAGCGGGAGCAGGCGGCGTGGGGGAAGGTGCCGGGGGCACGGGCGCGGCCGCGGAGGATGCGGTCGCGGGTGGCTCGGGCGGGGCGAGCTCCACCGTTTCCCGGGGTTCCTCCTTCGGCCTCTCCGTTTCGGAGACGCCGGCAGCCCCCGCCTGGGTGTCGATGCGCGCCACGATCGTGTTCACCTCGACGGTCGAGCCTTCCTCCACGAGGATCTCGACCAGGGTCCCCGCCACGGGTGACGGGATATCGGCGTCGACCTTGTCTGTCGAGATCTCGAACAGATCTTCGTCGCGCTCTACCGGATCGCCTATCTGCTTGAGCCACCGGGTCAGGGTACCTTCGGCGATCGACTCACCCATCTGCGGCATGATCACATCGACCTTGGACATCTCTCGTTCCCTTCCTCTCGATCCAGCCGGGCGACCCGCTTCCGGTCGGGTCTCTCAATACGCCAGCAGCCAGCGGGCCGCGGCCACGATGTCGTCCTCACCGGGGAGGTAGTAGTCCTCGAGCGTCGGCGCGTAAGGCACCGGCGTGTCGATCGCCGTGACGCGTCGGATGGGCGCATCCAGCCATTCGAATGCCTGTTCGCACACCTGGGCCGTGATTTCGCCGGCGAAGCCGCCGAACCCGGGTGCTTCGTGAACGATCAGCAGCCTGCCGGTCCGCTTGACGCTCTCCACGATCGCCGCCGTGTCCAGCGGGCGAAGAGAACGCAGATCCAAGACCTCGGCCTCGCTCCCGTCCTCCTCCGCGATCCGATCGGCTGCATCGGCCGACTTGTAGACCATTGCGCCGTACGTGACGATGGTGAGGTCGGAACCCTCCCGGTGGACGCGCGCCTCTCCGAGCGGGACGAGCACCTCTTCGTCCTTCGGCAGGTGCTCCTTGACTCTGCGGTACAGGAACTTGTGCTCGAAGAAGAGCACCGGGTCCGGATCGCGAATCGCCGCGCGCAGCAGACCCTTGGCGTCGTATGCCCGGGCGGGAATGACCATCTTCAGCCCGGCGACGTTCGCGAAATAGGATTCCACGGACTGGGAGTGGAACGGTCCTGAACGCGAGCCCGCGCCGCACGGCCCGCGGATCACGAGGCCTGCCCCGATCCCCGTCCGGTAGCGGGACTTGGCGGCGAAGTTCACGATCATGTCGAAGGCGGGTGCGATGAAGTCAATGAACTGCATCTCCGCCACGGGCTTCAGGCCCATGTGCGCCGCTCCGATCGCCGCCCCGACTATGGCGGCTTCGCTGATCGGCGTGTCGATTACCCGATCGGGACCGAACTCCTCCAGGAACCCTTCCGTCACCTTGAAGGCCCCACCGTACGCCGCGATGTCCTCTCCGAGGAGAAACACCGTGTCGTCGGACCGCATCTCCTCCTGAAGGGCCTCTCGGATCGCGCCGAGGTACGTGGTCTCCATCGGATCGGTCTCGGGCATCAGCTTCCCTCGACGGTGGCGGTGGTGAAGTCCCGGGCGCGGCGCGCCAGATCCTCGTATCCGGGCACGGGGCCGCGGGTCCAGGGCACGCCCGCCGAAGCTTGGTCGCCGTACACTCCCGTCAGCGCTTCCCGTGCGGCGGGGTACGACTCGGCAAGAACCTCATCCGTCGCCCGGTCCAGCTCGACGGCCACTTCCGTCCGGATCTCCTCGAGCGTGGAGGCGGACTCGAATCCGAACTCGACCAGGTAGTCCTCGAAGCCCCTGATCGGGTCGTGCTCCCGCCAGGCCCGAAGCTCCTGTTCGGGGACGTACTTCTGCCCGTCGTGCTGTGCGTGTCCCAGCATGCGGTAGGTCTCGGCGACGATGATCGTCATCCCGTCGCCGGCTCGGGCCCGGGCGAGAGCTTCCGCGGCTGCATCGTAGACCTGGAGAACATCGTTTCCGTCGACGCCGACCGCCGGAACGCCGTATGCACCCGCCACGTCGGACCACTGTTTCACCGCGGCCACCGAGTGACTGGGGGTGCCGAACGCCCATCGATTGTGCTGAAGCACGACCACGATCGGAAGCTCGAGGGCCGCAGCCATCGCCAGTCCCTCGTGCGACGTTCCGGTCCGGGATGCTCCCTCGCCCTGGAAGGTCAGACACACGCGCGGCTCGCGTCGCGTGCGGAAGCTGAGCGCCACTCCATTCAATACGCACAGCTGAGTGCCCAGGGGGCTGATGGGCCCCAGAATGCCCTTCTCCGGTACCGTGAAGTGGTTGGTGTTGTCCTTGCCTCTGCACAGCGACCCGGCCCGGGCGGTATACTGCCGGAGCACCTCCCGGGGATCGAGTCCACGCGCGAGAAGGGCCCCGAGGTCCCGGATCGAGGGCGCGACCCAGTCTCCTTCCGTCAGCGCGTAGCCGCACCCGACGGCGGTGGCCTCCTGCCCGAGGCTTCGATACAACCCCCCCACCACCTGTCCCTGCTTGAACATCGTCTCCAGTCGTTCCTCCAGGGCTCGGGTGAGCCACAGGAGGCGATACAGGGAGCGCATGTCCTGTCGATCGAGCGCTTTCAGGTGAATCTCCTCGACGAGAGTCTTCGCGACCGCGGCCCAATCTAAATCAAGGGTCCAGACGCGGCAAATCTCGCGATGACAGCGCTTTACGTTATAGTAAAGGGCAATTCCCCGACCAGGAACGGTATCTCGGGGTCAAACTCGGATCGGATCTCTTCGCCGGCGGACACCTCCCGGCGCACGTATCCCAGCGCGATCGAGCCGAAGCGCGGCGAGGCGCAGGAGGAGGTGACGGTGCCTACGACGCGACCATCCCGCGTGAGCGGCGTTCCGGAAGGAATGGGCGACGTCGGGGCTCCCGAGGCCTGTCGAATGCCGCGGAGGTGCCGGTTCACGTGTCCGCGGTAGTGGATCCGCGCCACCACCTCCTGTCCGGTGTAGCAACCCTTCTCGAAGCTCACGGCCCGCTCGGCGAGACCCGTCTCCTGGGGGAGGTTGTCCTCCGTCACATCGACGCCGAACCGGGGGAGGCCTCGCTCGATGCGCCACACCTCGTAATCCGCTGGGGAGCAGGCGCGTCCCCCGATCGACCGAACCGCCGAGTCGAGGGATCGCAGGCCTTCCTCCACTCGGTCAATGAGGTAAACGTCGACTCCGCCTCCCTCCTCGGGAGCCCGTTGCATCCAGAGGTGATCGCCGGCGGACACCGAGTCAACGGCCTTGCCCGCGTCCGGTCCGAGAAGGCTAACCTTGCGGGCACCTTCGATCACCGTGACGGAGGCGAAGCGGGGCGGGAGATAGGTCGAAAAATGCCGCAGCAGATCCGCCAGGGCTGCCAGGGTGACGTCGAGCAGAACGGCGTCCTCGAGCCGGATCACCATCGGCAGGGCGACGGGACGGCCCTTTGCCGTGAGGACGAACGAAAGGGCTCGCTCGCCGGGTCGAAGCGCCGAGAGATCCGCGCTGAGCAGCCCATCCAGCATCCGATCCGCCCGCGCGCCTTCCACCCGGAGCAGCGCCCGCTGCGAATCAACCCACAGCCCGATCCCGGATGTAAGGGCCTCGTATCCGGGGGTGGATATGACCGGGGCGGGCGTAGCCGGCATGCTCAGAAGAGCCGCCCGCCGTCGGGCACGGGACTCGCGGGTGTGAGGAGGATGGTCTCGCCGTCCCCATCGGGAACTCCGAGCGTGAGGCATTCCGACTCGAACCCCGCGATGTTCCGCACGCCGAGGTTCAGGACGGCGATGACCTGGCGACCCGGAAGCTCCGCGAGGCCGTATCGAGCCGGCAGGCCGGCTGCCGATCGGCGAATGCCCACCTCCGGGCCGAAGTCGATCCTGAGGCGGTACAGCGGCTTGCGCGCCCGGGCGAACTCCTCCGCCTCGACGATGGTCCCGACCCGGATCTCCACCCTCTCGAAGTCGTCGAAGCCGATGACGTCCAACCTGCACCTCCACGGCCGCTTGCAGCGGGGCCGGAACGCCCGGCCCCGCCGCGGATGCGGCTAGCTGGCGGACTCGATGACGAACGTGACACGCCGGTTCTCGAGACCTCCCACGGAGTCGCCCCACTCGCCGGGGGCTACCGGATAGGCCTCGCCGAGGCCTATGGCGCGCACGTTTCCATTATCGAGACCGTGCTCGACCAGATAGGCGGCCACGTTGTCGGCCCGCTTCTGCGAAAGACGCTGGTTGTACGCTTCCGGGCCGGCAGGATCCGTGTAGCCCTGGACGGTGATCACCGAGCTGGCGTAGTGATGACCGACTACGTGCACGAAGCGATCGAGAAATTCCTCGTCCCCGGCGCGCAGGTCGGACGAGTCGAACTCGAAGTTGACCGGCGTCGCGAACATGATGTGATCCTCGAAGCGCTCGACCATCGCGCCGTACTCCTCGGCCAGACCTTCCAGTTCCAGTTGCAGGGCATCCAGTTCGGCCTGCAGGGCGTCGATCGACTCCGCGTTGGCGTCTATCCCCTTGCGGTGCTCATCCAGCTGGGACTGCATCTGGGCCATCGACTGATCGAACTGATCCTGGCTGACCTTGTTGCAGCCGGCGGCCCCGACGACGAGGGCGACCAGCGTCATGCGAGTGAAGACCGAATTCATGTCGAACCTCTTCGAATATGATACGGTGAACCGGACCCTCATCGGCGGGGCCACGGGGCCGATGAGTATAATGGACCGTGCGTCGTCCGGCGACGACCCTCGGTCGGTTCTGCAGGTTCCCGGGCTCGCACGGAAGGATGGGCCCGGGTAGATTAGCCGCCCCCGATTCCGGATGCGCCGGCGACGAGGCTGCCGCGCGGAGCGCCGTGACGAACGGGACCGGTTTCCTGAAGCGGTGACGCGAAACAGCGGTGGTGCGAATGCTCGACAGACTCCTGGCGCGCGAAGTGGGCAAGCGACCCGAAACGGTGCGCCTGCAGGGCAGGATCCTGTTTCTCACGGAGGATCCGGAGCTGATCCGACGGCAGCTTTCCGGCGAGGATCTGGACTGGGATCCCTCCATCCCCCTCCGCAACGACATCAGCACGGACGAGATCACTCCCGGCTGGGTGTGCTACTACTACGACGAAACGCTGGGTCAGTATCCGTACGTCGGCCTCCTGACCGGCGGTCAGCACCCGATCGGCAAGGGGGACGTGATCGGCGGCGGTTTCGTTGCCGCCGTCTCCGGCAAGCGCCGCGGCAAGGGCTCGAGTCGCGAAGCAGCGCCGTACGCGGAACGCGCCGCCGGTATCCGGGTCGTCATTGCCGAGAACATCGAGCGAATCTACCGGGAGAACTGTGAGAACCTCGGTATCCTCACCTCCACCGACTTCTCGCTGATCGAGCGGATTCGCCGGGGTGAGGAGATCCCGCTCGAGGCGTTCATCGGCGATGCCGGGCGGATTCAGCGCGACATCATCGAGTACGGTGGCCTGCTCGACTACGCCGTCGCCCGCCTGAAGGGGCTCGTACACGTGCCGGCCGTGATCACGGACCCGGACCGCCCGATGACGCTGTCGGAGAAGATCCTCGCCCGGCACTGGGTGGCGGACCTGGCCGCCGACGAGGTCGGCGTCGACGCGGTCGGTCCGGGGGACGCCGGTTTCGTGCGCACGGACATCCGCTTCAGCCACGAATACGTGACCCCCATGGCGTCCACGTTCTGGGAGGCCTTCGCGGGGGCGGATGCACGGCTGAACGAGCCGGACAGCATCTACTTCTTCCGCGACCATCTCGCGTTCCTCGACGAGGTGATCAGCGAGGAAAAGAAGGCGAAGGGGTTGCTCGATGCGGCGCACGGGCTGCACGACCGGCAGCGCGAATTCGCGGCGAAGCAGGGAATCCGCCTCCACGGAGAGCTCCCGGACCGGGTCGGTTCGGAGGCGATCTGTCACGTGAAGGTACTGGGCGACTATGCGCTTCCGGGCCAGGTGGTCGTCGGGAGCGACTCGCACACGCCACATTCCGGGGCGATCGGCTGCTTCGCGTTCGGCGTCGGCACGACGGCTCTCGTGAATTCCTGGGCGACGCGGGATGTTCGGCTGCGCGTTCCGCCGTCCGTCCGCATCGAAATCACGGGCCGGAAGCCGGACAACGTGACGGCGAAGGACATGATGCTGGAGGTCCTGCGCCACCCGTACGTTCGGGGCGGAGACGCGATCGGGAAGATCCTAGAGTACACCGGGGATGCCGTGCGCGCGCTCAGCGTCGACGAGCGGGCCACGCTTACGAACATGGCCGCGGAGGTCGGTGGCTTCACCGGGATCGTGGCGCCGGATGACACCGTGGTGGACTGGCTCGTGGAGAATCGGGGGATGCCTCGCACCGAGGCCGAAGCCCTCACGTTCGGCCTCTACAGCGATGACGGGGCGCAGTACGAGTGGACCATGAGCATCGATGCCACCAACCTCAAGCCGATGGTCGCGACTCCAGGCGATCCGGGGAACGGAATACCGATCGACGAGCTCGAAGGCGACGTCGCCGTCGATATCGTGTATGCCGGATCGTGCACCGGCGGCAAGTGGGCGGACATCGAGATGGCGGCTCGCGTCGTCAGGCGGGCGCTGGAAGAGGGACGGCGCGTGCCGGATTCTATCCAGGCCTGGCTGCAGTACGGCTCCCTGGAAGTCGAGGCGTTCGCTCGCGAGCGGGGATACCACGACCAGTTCGTCGAAGCGGGTATCGACGTCCTGCCTCCCGGCTGCGGAGCGTGCATCAACGCCGGGCCTGGCGTCAGCTTCGACGCCGAGACGGTGACGGTGAGCTCGATCAACCGGAATTTTCCGGGCCGGAGCGGACCCGGGAAGGTCTACCTCGCGAGTCCGTACACCGTTCTGGCCTCGGCTTTCGCCGGGAAGATCGTGGCGTTCGAGGGGGACGAGGCGGACTAGACGTCGATCTTGTCGAGGTCGAGGTTCTCCCAGTCCACGTCTTCCACCGCCGACTTGCCGGCCGGCAGCTCCGCCGGGCCGCCGCCAACCTTCGTCCGCTCCTTCTTCCTGGACCGCAGCCGGCCGCCGACCCAGCCCAGCATCATCCCCGCCGCCAGCGGGACGAGGAGGAGCAGCGCCACGCTGGTGGAGACGGTCGTGAAGAAGAGGTTGATCGTCACCGGATCGAGATTCAGGAACGCGAAGAACACGACCGCGACGGCAACGATCAACAGCAGCATCTGCTGAAGGGAAAGCAGCGTCCTCTTTGTGTCAGCCATATGCGAACCTCCTTTCGGGCCTTCCCGTTCTGCTCCGTTTTCGCTCAATCCGCCTGACCGAGGGAAGCCAGTAACCGGTCGCTTGCCCAGCGCCGCACGACGGGCTTCCACGCCCAGCCGAAAGCGGCCGCAAGAGGACCCGGCCGGAGCTCGGAGAGCATACGGTCCGCCTCGGCCGCGACCAGCCCTCTCAGGCGGGCCTTGCCGGCCGCGGGAATCGACTCGAAACCGGGATCGAGCGCCTCGACCCGGTACTCGGCATCGTCCCCCGGATCGTACGCGATCACGTCGTGCAGGGTTTCCTCCATAACCCGCCGGGCGTCGCGGCGTCCGGCGCGGAAGTCGTTGGCCCGCCACTCCCGGTGGAAGAAGCCTCCGAAGTGGCCGAGGAAGTCGCCGGCCAGGATGCTGCCGTCCGCGGGCGCGACCAGGTACAGGGGAAGAACGTCCTTGTCCTGCAGTCCTGCCGCCGCCTCCAGCGCGAAGATCAGCTTCGCGAACCGGGCGCGGCCGGCGCGCGTGTCAGCCCGGTTGAGAACCGCGGCGTACGCTGGATCTGTCTCGATTCGGGCGAGCTGGGCATCCAGGTGCTCACCCGCAGGATCCTCCGACTCGTCGCCAGGTGCCAGGCCAGCCACCTGTGCCTCGGCGACCCGCTCGGCGAGCTCGCCGATGTACCGCCCAAGCGCCAGGGCGTCCGGTTCCAACAGGTCGGGGGCGAGCTCCGGGAGCCGGTCGACGAGATCACGCAGGATCTCGAGACGCGTGTTGACGCGGTTCGCTGTCACCCAGTCACGGGCCGCTCCCTGTCCAAGTACGGCTCGCGCGAGCGCCGAAGCCGTGCCGGCCAGCGTGCGGGGCGGACCGTCCGGCGTCTGCCCACCCGCCGCTCCGCTCTCCAGTCCGGGTTCCACGAACAGGTATCGCCTGTCCTGATCCTTGTGTCCGCGGTCCAGTTCCACGAGATCGCGGGCGAGGCCGAGGGGAGCGTTGTCGAAGAGGCCGCCGTCGAGGTACCACATGTCCACCGTGCCGTCGGAGTCGACCCGGAGACGCGCGCCCGGATAATCGCCCTTGCGGCGCGAGATGCGACGGGGAGGGAACGCGAACGGAAAGCTCGCTGAGGCGACCGCGGCCTCCGCCACGTCATTCCAGACCGGGGAGCCGGCCCTGCTCGCCCCGCTGAGCTCGAAGCGGATCGAATCGGTGTGGACCCGGGTTCCGAACGGACGGTCGGGCTCGTTCAGAAACCGGTACCGTCGCTCGTACGGCACGCCGTACAGGTTGGCGAGCGTGAATCCGAGACGCATTTGCTGTCCGCCGGCGGGGGACGGCGTGTCATCCGCGGCCGGAGGCGAGGCGACCATGGCCCGCGTGAGCTCGTCCAGCACGGACACGTCCAGCCAGCCTTCCCTCTGACCGCGCCCGGGGTCCAGAAGCACGGAGGCGTCCGCCGCATCGACCCACGCCTTCTCGATCCAAGGAAGCAGATTCCGGTTCACGATGAGACACCGGGCGGCCAGGGCGGCGTTGAGAGCGCCGGCCGATGCGCCGGTGATGATGTCGATGACGACCTTGTCCGCGCGCCGGTTATTCTCCATGGCGCGGATGATCTCGGACACGGCTCCGCCGATGTACGAACCGAGCGAAGCGCCGCCGCCGAGTACCAGTGCGATACGTGTCATATGTCTTCCAGTCTGGGTGCGGTGAGGGCAGCAAAGTGTTTCCGGTACCGGTCACAGGCAAGATCGAGCTCCGGGTTCCAATTGGAATGGAACCATGGGAGGGGGTGTGGCGTTACATCGATGTGGACGACCGATGAATGGCCGTCTGACGTGTTTCGAGCCGAAACGGTATGAGCCTCGCCGTCGCGTGCCGGAGCCGCCAGGCGGCCTCTTCTCTTCCGGGTTTCGCTTCCCTCTCGATTCCGGCCAGCCGAAGCCCGTCCCGGCCGGTACCGATCTCGCCGGGTCAGGGACCGGGGATCTCCATCTGCAACAGGCTGCCGGCGTCCTGGCCGGTACCGTCCACCCACAGGGACCAGTGAAGGTGCGGTCCCGTCACGCGACCGGTGGCCCCGGCGCGGCCGATCAGGTCACCCTTCTCCACCACCTCGCCCTCCGAGACGAGGATCTCCGAGAGGTGGAAATAGCCGGTATAGACTCCCAGCCCGTGGTCGAGGAAGATCCCGTTCCCGGAAAAGTAGAAATCTCCCGTGAGGGCGACCCGGCCCCTGCCGGCGGCGTACACGGGCTTGCCCGTCTGGCCCCGGAGGTCGAGGCCCGTGTGCCGGCTCTGCAACTCTCCGTTGAACACGCGCCTCTGTCCGAATTCGGCCGTGACGTCGTATGGCCGCGGCGATTCGAAAGGGCCATCCAGAAGCCACTCCGGCGACGCGCGATCGAGGACCGCCCGGATCTCCTCGCGATCCCGCGCGATACGATCCTGGACCTCCGGCGGGGGCGACGAATACTTCGGCGCGACGCTGAGCGATGTCTCTTCCCAGTCCCGTGCCGCCACGTCCAGGTCCACCGCCTGCTCGTACGCCGAACCATCGGCGAACCGGAACTCCAGCTCCAGGCGCTGCCGACCGTGGGTGTCGATCGGAACGGCTGCGAGACCCAGCCATGTGCCCTCCAACCGTCCGAAGCGCACTATCCGACCGGCGAGCCGGCCCACGACGGCCTCCGGTTCGAGCCCGCCCCTCGGTGAGAGGACACGAAAGGCGATCGCCGATCCCTCAATAGGTTGGGTGGGCGTCCAGGTGATCCCGAAAGGCAGGATCGACCGCGGCCTCGGCCCCGCGGCTTCGTCTCGGATCACGGCGACCAGCGAGTCGAAGTCCAGACCCGGCGTGTCGACCGAATCCTCCAGCTCGCGTCCCACGGAGCCGGCGCTGTCCCGCTCGGCCTCCGGGGCTTCCGACGGCCGGGTCGTGACGACCGTCAGGTCTCCCGAGCTGCCCACGGCCACGGTCTCGCTGCGGCTGGCGCAGGCGCCGAGGACGATGGCGAGAATGCTCGCGAAGAGCGGGCTCGACGAGACGCGGGACCTGCGATATCGAGACATGAGCGGAGGATGAGACACTGTCGTCCCGGGGGCAAGAAGCTCGCGCCGCCGACCGCGCCGGAGGGCGGAGAACCGCTACATAACGGCCATCTTGCTTGCTCGGTCGGGTTTCCACGGGTAGTTTTTTCCACTTGGCACGGCTGCAGATCCGCAGCCGGCTACTCCGCCACCCGTTCGGGGGTCGCCATACGATGCACGTGTTCGAGAAGTGCGCGAACTTCACCGTCGCCCGTGATCTCCGGGCCGCGGGGCTGTATCCGTACTTCCAGAGGATCGAGAACTCGGCCGACACCGAGGTCGTGATCGACGGTCACCGGAAGGTCATGATCGGTTCCAACAACTACATGGGGCTGACTCACGATCCCAGGATCATCGAGGCGGCGAAGCAGGCGCTCGACAAGTATGGCAGCGGCAACACGGGCAGCCGCTTCCTGAACGGAAACCTGGACCTGCACGACCAGCTGGAGCAAGACCTGGCCGATTTCGTCGGCAAGGAAGCCGCCCTCGTCTTCAGCACCGGCTAT
>CANPVW010000212.1 GCA_947581745.1 Candidatus Benthicola azotiphorus | reverse complement strand
CCTCGCCGTACAGATCCTGCTGCATACGCTTCGGCAGACGGAGGTCGATGCGGAGACGATCTACGGCGCCGTAAACGTCTATCTGCTCATGGCCCTCTTCTGGACCATGGCGTACCTGGGGGTGGCCATCGCGAGCCCGGGCTCGTTCCATTACCCGGACACGGAACCCCTGAACAGGATCCAGGCCGAGCGCCTCGCGATGCGTCAGTCGGCCGTTCCGCCGGCGATCAGGCCCGACTGGAGCGAGGCCCGGGAGCACGCCCAGGGAACGTTCATGTACTTCAGCTTCGTCACGCTCACGACGCTGGGGTACGGGGACCTGTACCCGGAGAGCGATGCGGCGCGAATCCTGGCCATGCTGGAGGCGACGCTCGGGCAGCTCTATCTGGTGATCCTCGTGGCCCGGCTGGTGGGTCTCTACACGGCGCAGGAAACCGAGCGGAGGAAGAGGCCTCCCCCGACCTGAGCTCGGGATCCTCTCCCTTCAGGCCGGTTCCAGCACATCCACTCTCGGACAGAGCCCGGACAGCACGCACACGTCGCACGTCGGTTTCCGAGCGCGGCACACCGTTCGGCCGTGTCCGATCAGCAGGACGTGCAGCTCGTAGCGCAGCTCGGGCGGGACGATGTCGTTCAGGATCTCGTGGGTCCGCGTGGCGCTCGCGTTCTCGGGAACCAGGCCGAGGCGGATCGCGATGCGGCGCACGTGCGTGTCCACCGGAATCACGTCGCGGCCCAGCGCGAAGCACAGCACGCAGGCGGCGGTCTTGACCCCGACGCCCTTCAAACCCGTCAGGTACTCGATCGCCTCCGCGTCCTCCAGGGCGTCCAGGTGATCCAGAGTCGGGCGTCCACGCTCGTCCCGCAGGCGGGCCAGCACGGAGAGGATCGTGGCCGACTTCTGCTTCGCCAGCCCGGCCGGCCGGATCGTCTTCTCGAGCTCGGCCTCGGGAGCCGCGACCACCGCCTCCCAGTCCGGGTACCGCCTGCGCAGGGCCTCCCACGCCCGGTAGCAATTGGCGTCAGAGGTGCTCTGGCTGAGTATCGTCAGGATCAGCTCATCGAGCGGATCGCGTCGCAGCTTGCGGCTCGCAGGCTGCCCGGCCGCCAGCCGCCGCGCGATCTCGCCGATTCTCTCGACCTCGTTCTGTCGGCCTGCCGGGTCCGTCATTAGCTTGCCTGGTTCCTCGTCAGAGACGCAGAAGTCAACGGTTCCGCAACGGCGGCCAACGTACCGACGCGTGAAGAAACGTCAAAGAGCCACGCTCAAGGCCCTGGACCTTCAGGACTCCCGTCACACGGAGGCGTTCAATCCTCGCACGGCGGGGATCGATGAGGCATCGCCGCTGGAGGTCGTTCGTCTTCTCAACGAGGAGGATCGAACCGTGGCGGACGCGGTCGCCTCGCAGGAGAAGGCGATCGCCGCCGTGATCGAAGAGGTCGCGGGGCGCATGGCCCGCGGCGGCCGCCTGTTCTACGTCGGCGCGGGGACGAGCGGTCGGCTCGGCGTGCTCGACGCCTCCGAGTGTCCGCCCACGTTCGGCAGCGATCCGGAGATCGTGCAGGGGATCATGGCGGGGGGCGCGGAAGCGCTCGTCCGGAGCCGCGAGGGCGTCGAGGACGACCGTGAAGCGGGGGCCGCGGCGATCCGGGAGGTCCGGGCCGGTGCCTCGGACTTCGTTCTCGGGATCGCCACTTCGGGCACGACGCCCTTCGTCCACGCGGCCCTGCACGCCGCCCGGGAGTCCGGTGCGGGAACGGGGCTCCTTTCCTGCACGCCGCCCCCGGAGGACGCCGCCGGCCAGGTCGACCACCTGGTCATCGCGCTCACCGGACCCGAGGCGATAGCCGGCTCCACGCGGCTGAAGGCGGGCACCGCGACGAAGCTGGTCCTGAACACGATCTCGACCGGAGTGATGATCCAGCTGGGCAAGGTCTACGGGAACCTGATGGTGGACCTTCGGGCCGTGAGCCGGAAGCTCGTCGATCGGAGCCTGCGCATGGTCTCGGCCGTGACCGGGCTGGGACGCGAGGAGGCGCGCCAGCTTCTCATCGCCTCGGGAGGCTCGGTCAAGACGGCCATCGCGATGCACCAGACGCGGGTCGGCCGCTTCACGGCCGAGCGGCGTCTCGATGCGTGCAACGGCTTTCTCGGTTCCATGGTGCACCGTTTTCCGGCCGGCACGCCGGTGAGAGACTTCGCCGAGTTTCCCGCCAGCGAGGCGGGAGGCTTGGAGCGACTGCTCGATCGGCTGAGCCGGGCACCCGCAGCGGTGAGCGCCGCAGCCCGACGGGGGAAGGTCGAGGGCCGCGAGGAAGACGCCACACTGGGGCGCACGCACGCCGACGTCGCGTGGCAGCTGGACCACCTGGCCCGCTACGAGCGGGAGGCCATCCGACCGCGACTCGAGGCCTGGGCTTCGAAGGCGGCCCTCGAATGCGAGGACTGGGAGGACGATTCGGCGCCGGGACCCGAAGATGCGGAGGCCGACATCGCCGCGCGGATCGAGACCTTCCGGCTCGAGAGGGGCAGGACCCTGGATGCCCTGCGGAAGGCCGGCCCGGGATTGCTCGACCGGCAGGGAAGACTGGGCGACGAAGAGTTCTCGGTCTACCAGTTCCTGCGGGCCACGGCCCAGCACGACGAAGCGCACGTCACGAGGATCGGCGAGCGCCTGCACCGCTCGCTTCTCGAGGAGGGAGGATGACCCGTCCGGCGGGAGACCTGTTCATCGGCCTGATGTCGGGCACATCGCTCGACGGGATCGATGTGGCGATCGTCGAGCTGGGCGGCGACGCGGAACGACCGGACCCGGCACACCTCCAGGCGTTCGAGTCGTATGCCTTCGAAGCATCGTTCCGCGACCGCATGCGGCGAATCCTGCTCGACGGCGGCCCCGGAGACCTGTGCGACCTGAATTTCGAGCTCGGAGAGCGGCTGGCCACGGCGGTGAGCGACACGCTGATCGCGGCGGGAGTGGCGGCCCGCGACGTGACGGCGATCGGCAGTCACGGCCAGACGGTCTGGCACGCGCCGCCGAAGGAAGGCAAGCGCGCCGCCACCCTGCAGCTGGGCGAAGCGGCGGTGATCGCCGAGCGCACCGGCATCGACGTGATCGCCGATTTCCGGGTGCGCGACGTGGCTGCCGGTGGAGAGGGCGCGCCGCTCACCCCCTACTTCGACCGACTGCTGCTGGCCGGCCCCGAGTCCCGCGCGATCGTAAACCTGGGCGGGATGGGGAACCTCACGGCGCTCCCGGCCGCCGGGTCGGCGGACGCACCACTGGCCTTCGACACGGGCCCCGGGGTGGCCCTCGTGGACGGGGCCGTGCACCACCTGACCGGCGGACACCAGGCGTTCGATGCGGAGGGTCGGCTGGCGGCCTCCGGGCGCGTGCTCGAGCCCGATGTCGAGTCGTGGCTGGCGGATCCGTTCTTCGAGCAGGAGCCGCCCCGCAGCACCGGTCGGGAGCGGTTCGGCGGTACGGCCCTGCGCCGCTGGCTCGCCGGGGTGGCCGGGGCGAAGGCGGAAGACCTGATCGCCACGCTGACAGAGGTGACGGCGGCCTCGGTGGGGCGCGCCTTCGAGTGGATTCCGTTCGAGATCGACGCCGTGTACCTGTGCGGCGGCGGGGCCCGGAACCCGGAGCTCGCGCGGCGGATCGCCGTGCACCTGGAGCCCGTTCAGGTCCACTCACTGGACAGCCTGGGGTGGAACGGCGACGCGAGGGAGGCGGCGGCCTTCGCCCTGCTGGCGCGTCAGTACGGCCTAGGGATACCGATCGACCTCACCTGGGCGACGGGCGCCGAAGGCCCTCGCATCCTGGGCAAGCGGGTGCCGGCTTGAGTGCCGGACGCCTGTTTCTCGAGGCGCTGCGGTTCGACTTCGATTCGGTCGACGACATCCTGCGGCGTGCCCACGCCGCCCTCGGAATGGATGTCGGCGGGTTCATCTTCTTCGGTGCGCGGGCGGACGCGGCGGCCCGTGTGGCCGAGGAGATCCTAGACGCCACGGACCGGCCGCTGTGGCTGGCGGCGGACCTGGAACGTGGCGCCGGCCAGCACCTCCGGGGTCTTACGACATTTCCTCCCCCGGGGGCCCTGTCCCACCATCCCGAAGCGCTGGACGCGGTTCGATTCGCGGCGCGTACCACGGCCCGGGAGGCGCGCGGGCTGGGTCTCAACCTGGCGCTCGCACCGGTCCTGGACCTGGACGTGGAGCCGCGGAATCCGATCGTGGGAACGCGCAGTTTCGGTCCGGACCCCGAGCGGGTGGCGATGCTCGGCCGCGCGTGGATCGAGGCCTGCCAGGACGTGGGAGTGGCGGCCTGCGCGAAGCACTTTCCCGGCCACGGCCGCACGACGACCGATTCGCACGCCGAGCTGCCGCAGGTGGGCGCGTCGAGGGAGACTCTCGAGGCGGACCTCGAGCCCTTCCGGGCGGTGGCCGCAGAGGTGGCCTGCGTCATGTCGGCGCACGTGGCGTATCCGGGTCTCGCGAGCGATGCCGCCGCCACCCTCGAGCCCGCGATTCTGGTGGACCTGTTGCGCCGCGACATGGGGTTCCAGGGCCTCGTGCTGACGGACGCGCTCAACATGAGCGGCGCGCGGAGGCAAGAGGAGAGGTCGGCTCCCGAAGTCGCGGCGCTCGCGGCCGGGTGCGACCTCCTCCTCTATCCTCCCGCCCTGGCCGGGGCGATCGGCGCGGTGGAGAGGGCGGCGGAGGAATCGGAAGCAGTGGCGGCACGGCTGTCGGAGTCCGTCCAGCGGAGCGAGCGGACGCTGGCCCGGTTCACGAACCCACCCGTGCCGGCCGGCCCGATCCGCGGCGACGCGGCATCGACTGCGGCCGCCATATCGGAGGCTTGCGTCACGGTCTTCGGAGGAGTTCCGCCGTCGTGGCTGTCGCCGGCCGGGCCGGTGCGCGTGGCCACGATCTGGGACGATCGCGAAGACGCGGCCCGTGCGCCGTTCGGCGAACTGTTCAGGGACGCGCTTCGCCAGGCGGGCTGGAACGTGCTGCCCCCCGGACCTGGCCACCCGGAGGCGCCGATCATCCTGCTCGTCGCATCGACGCCGCAGGCCTGGAAGGGGACGGCGTCGCTGACCCTCACGGGGCAGGCCGCGCTCGAGGGCGTCATGGCCGGCGGCCGGGCCTTCCCGATCGTGTTCGGTCACCCGCGAATCCTGGCCGCCCTGGACCGTCCGGGTCTCTGCGCGTGGGCCACGGAACCGGGCATGGAGCCGGCGGCGGCGCGCCGCCTGGATGCACTCGTACGGCGCACGGAGCCATGAGCCGGAGGCGCCGTGGGACCGCTTGACTGGACGATCGTCGGGATCTACCTCGCCGGCACGCTGGCCGTCGGATTGTGGCTGGCGCGCCGCGCGAGCGGTGGGGTGGTGGACTTCTTCGTCGGCGGGCGCGCTCTCCCCTGGTGGCTGGCGGGCACCTCCATGGCTGCCACCACCTTCAGCGTAGACACGCCGCTGTACGTCACTGGCGTCGTGGCGAGACGAGGGATCGCCGGCAACTGGGAGTGGTGGGCCTTCGCGCTCTCGCACCTGCTCCTGATCTACATCTTCGCCCGGCTGTGGCGTCGCGCGGAGGTGGTGACCGATGCCGAGATCACGGAAATCCGCTACGGAGGCCGCCCCGCGGCGGTGCTCAGGGCGACGCGAGCCTTCCTGTTCGCCGTGCCGATCAACTGCATCGCGATCGGCTACGTGATGCTGGCGATGCGCAAGGTGATCGAGGCGCTGGGGCTGTTCGGGGGAGTCGGGGACGCCTTGCCGGGAGACCAGCGGCTGTGGATCGTCGTGGCCCTGTCCGCCTTCGTGCTCCTGTACGCCGGACTGGCCGGTCTGTGGGGCGTCGTGGCGACCGATTTCTTCCAGTTCGCGCTCGCGATGGTCGGGGCGCTTCTGGTCGCGGGGTTCGCGATCGCCGACGTGGGCGGCGTGGTGGAGCTCAAGCGGGGGCTGGCTGAAATCGGGCGCTCGGACGCCCTCCGCATGGTTCCCCGGCCAGGCTCTCGGGACCTGCCGATGGGGACGTTCTTCGCGTACCTCGGCATCCAGTGGTGGGCGTGGCGCCGCTCCGACGGGGGCGGGGAGTTCGTGCAGCGCATGTCGGCCGCCCGCGACGAACGGGACGCGGAGAAGGCGGCGTGGCTGTTCAACGTCCTCCACTACGTGGTGCGGGCCTGGCCCTGGATCCTGGTGGCCCTGGTGGCGATCGTCGTCTTCCCCGACCTCGAGGACCCGGAGATGGGCTATCCGCTCCTCATGCTCGAATACCTGCCGGCCGGAGCCCTCGGCCTGGTCGTGGCCTCGTTCGTGGCGGCCTTCATGTCCACCGTCTCGACCCAGATCAACTGGGGCGCGAGCTACCTGGTGAACGACCTGTACGCCCGGTTCGTCGACCCGGAAGCGAGCCAGAAGCGGCTGGTGACGCTCGGACGGATCGCCTCGGTGGGGATCGTGGCCTTCGCCGGCGCGGCAGCGTTCTTCGCCAGCGACATCGGCACCGTTTTCCGGTTCATGATCGCGATCGGCACGGGGCCTGGCGCGGTGCTCATCCTGCGCTGGTTCTGGTGGCGGGTGAACGCCTCCGCGGAGCTCGCGTCGATGATCGCGGGGTTCGGGATCGCGCTGGCCACGTACCTTCCGGTCTGGGGAGGCATGGGATTCGGCCTCCGACTCACGGTGACCGCGTTCGGCACCGCCGCGGTGTGGATACCGGTCATGTACCTGACCAGGCCGGAGTCCGACGCCACGCTGGATGCCTTCTACCGCCGGGTTAGGCCGGGAGGCGCGGGCTGGGGAGTGGTCCGCACGCGCACCGGGCTCGAACCGGTTACGTTGCTGCGCCACGACATCTCGCGCACCGTGGCGGCGGCCGCTGCTCTGTTCGGCGGCATGTTCGCGATCGGCGGAGCCATGCTCGCCGAGCCGGGCCTGGCGGTCGGATCCGCGGCGCTCCTCGTCGCCGGGCTCGTCGGGTTGCGGACCCTGGGTGAACGACGCGTGGCGGATGGCCCCGCTCAGCAAGAACTCTGACCGACGACCGAATCGAAATGAACGCTCGCTTCCACCGTGCAGAAACCCGTGCCGCGCAGCTGGCGATGGGGGCCCTGGTCTTCCTCGCCTCCGGCTGCGCCAGCGCCGGGGGGCCGCCGAGCGCCGCTCCGGCAGGCGTGCTGGAGAACACGCTTCCCCCGATCCCGCAGGTCACCGGACCGCTGCACCTGCACGTCCAGTATCCGGACTCCCTGCAGAGGATCGCCGTCTCGGACACCAACTTCATCCACGGTACCGTGGGAACCGGCGACGCGACCCTGATCATCGATGGCGCGTTCGTCGAGGTGGAGCCCAACGGCACGTTTCTGGCATGGCTGCCCGTGCCTCCCGCCACCTCCGGAGATACCGCCTATTACCAGCTCGTCGCGCGACGCGGCGCCGAGGTGGACACGCTGAGTCACCCGATCCTCCTGCCCCCGGCGCCTTACGAGGGCGAGCCGGGCACCCCGTGGATCGACTCGGCCTCCGTCTCGGCTCCGATGGAGCGTTGGGTGCTTCCGGACGAGGACCTGGAGCTGTCGTTCAGGGGCGCCCCCGGGATGGAGGCTCGCCTCGAGGCGCAGTCGGGCAGGGTGTCTCTCGTGGAAGGCCCGGTCGCCGGGCAGTACTCGGCGAGCATCCCGGCCGGCGAGTTCCACGCCGCGGCGTGCACGGCCGACGCCTGCGACTGGCGCGGCGAAACGGTCCCTCTCACGGCGGCCTTCCTGCTCTCGGACGGCGCCGTCGAGACGCGGCGCGAGTTCGAGTATCCTCTGCGTCTGCTGGACCCGAGGCGCCTCCCGATCGTGGAGCTGGTCGAGCTACCCGATTCGGTCAGCGGCACCAACGGCATCGTGATCGGCAGACCGTCACCCTACGGTCCCTACCGCTGGCGGTTCCCGGTCGGGACCCGCGCGGAAGTGAGCGGACGGGAAGGCGATCAGCTGCGTATCCGGCTCGCGCCCGACCTCGTGGCCTGGGTGGCGGCGGAGGACACCCGCCCCGCGCCCCGGAACGCAGGAAAGCCGCGCAGCCTGGTGGGAGATCTCCAGTTCCAGGTGCGCGCGGATCGGGTCGAGCTCAAGATCCCGTTGTCCGCGGCGCTGCCCCTCCAGGTCGAGGAGCCGGACGGCCGAAGCGTCGAGCTGACGCTGTTCGGGGCGATCGGCCACACCGATCGCGTCGCGCAGGGCGCAGGGAGCCGGGCCGTCGAGGAAGTCCGGTGGATGCAGCTGCCAGGCGAGCGATACCGGCTCACCGTGAGGCTGACGGAGCCCGTGTGGGGCTTCCGGACGACCTACCGGCCCCTCGACCGGGACCGGGCCGAGCTGGTGCTCGAGATCCGGCGAATGCCCCGGATCGATTCTCTGAATCCGCTGGCGGGCCGGCGCATCGTGATCGATCCGGGACATCCGGGCGCCGGAGCGACCGGACCTTCCGGCTATTACGAGGGCCATGCCAACCTCGGGATCGGCCTCGCGCTGGAGCGAATGCTGGCCGAGGCGGGCGCCCAGCCCATCCTGATCCGTCGCGACACGCTGCCGATGGGACTGTACGAGCGGACGGCAGCGGCGATCGCCGCCGGCGGGGAGCTCTACGTGTCGATCCACAACAACTCTCTCCCGGACGGCGTTCGACCTTTCGGACGGGAGGGGACGAGCACGTACTACTATCACCCGCACTCGCGTCTCCTGGCGACTACGGTGCAGGAGGGCATGCTGGACTCCATGCGGCTGAGGGACCTCGGGGTGTACTGGGGCAACCTGGCGGTGTGCCGCATGGCGTGGATGCCGTCGGTCCTCACCGAGGGAGCGTTCATGATGATGCCCGACCAGGAGGCGGCCCTGAAGGACCCGGAGTTCCAGGCCCGCTACGCCCGCGGCGTCATGCAGGGGATACGGGACTTTCTCGAGACGGCCCTCCGGGATTCGGGGGCGGGAGCGGGCGCCGGGGGCGGCCGATGACGGGCGCTGCCCGACCGGCCGGCGGGGCGGACGCCGGCGAACGTCTCGAGTACGTCACCGCGGCCGCGCCGAGCGTTCACCCTACGGCGTGGATCGCTCCGGGAGCTGTCGTCAGAGGGGATGTCACCCTGGGGTCCGACAGCAGCGTGTGGTACCAGTGCGTGCTGCGTGGGGACATCGCGCCGATCCGGATCGGCGCGGGAACCAACATCCAGGACCTCTCGATGGTGCATGTCGACGTGGACCGGCCCTGCCACGTCGGCGACCGGGTCGGGATCGGACACCGGGCCATCATCCACGCGTGCGACATCGAGGACGGCTGTCTGATCGGCATGGGCGCGATCGTCCTCTCGAACGCCGTCATCGGA
>CANPVW010000211.1 GCA_947581745.1 Candidatus Benthicola azotiphorus | reverse complement strand
TCGACTCACCCTGCAGGACCTCGACGCGATCGCGGTCCGCACCCCGGCCGGCGAGATGGTGCCGATCTCGGCGCTCGTCCAGCGGGAAGCCGCGCGCGGCCCGACGCAGGTGAACCACGTCGACGGGCAGCGGGTCTCGTACATCACCGCCAACCTGGAGAGCGGCGTGGCGCTCGGCGACGCGGTGGCGCGGGTGCGCGAGCAGCTGGCCGGCCTGCAGCTTCCCGAGGGGTTCTCGATCGTGTTCGGCGGCGCCTACGAGGAGCAGCAGGAAGCGCGTCGCGACTTCGTGATCGCGATCCTCATGGCGCTCGCCCTCGTGTACATGGTGATGGCGGGGCAGTTCGAGCGCTTCCTCGATCCGCTCATCGTGATGTTCAGCGTGCCGCTCGCCGCGGTGGGGGTGGTTCCGACGCTCCTGCTCACGGGCACCACGCTGAACGTCCAGAGCATCATGGGGCTGGTGATGCTGATCGGGATCGTGGTCAACAACGCGATCGTCCTGGTGGACTACCTGAACATCAAGCGGCGCGAGGACGGGATGTCGATCCGCGAGGCGGCGATCGAATCGGCGCGCCTGCGGCTCCGCCCGATCCTCATGACCACCCTCACCACGGTGCTGGGACTCCTGCCGCTCGCCCTCGGGCTCGGCGTGGGGGCGAATCTGCAGGCGGCGCTGGCGCGCGTGGTGATCGGCGGGCTGCTGGCGTCGACCGCGATCACGCTCGTGCTCATCCCGACGCTCTACCTGAGCGCCCACCGCGGACTGGAACGCGTGCGCGCCTTCGTGGGCCGGCCGGCGCGTGAGGCCGGCGGGGCGGAAGTCACGGCCTGAGGGCGCCCTCCTCTTACGGCGTGCCCTCCGCTTCCGCGAGCGCCGCGCGAACTCTCCGGTTGAGCTCGTTGTCGGGTCCCCACTGCTCTTCGATCACGGGAAGGGCGGCCCTGAGCAGCGGCTCCGCCTCCTCCATCCGCCCGAGCTGCACGAGGCAGAGCCCGAGGTCGGCCCGGGCCGACGCGACGCTCGAGCTGCCCGGGTCCATTCCTGCCTCGCGCAGCGCCACCGCCTCGCGCAGCGGGACTTCGGCCTCGACCCAGCGCCCGGTCCGGCCGAGCATCCTCCCGAGACCGATGAGGCCGAAGGCCACGGTCGGATGGTCTTCGCCGAGCGAGGCGCGCCACAGGGCGATCGCCTCGCGGTACTTCTCTTCCGCCTCGGCGTAGTCGCCCCGGGCGGTGAGCACCAGGGCCAGGTTGTTGAGGCTCTGCGCCACGTCCGGGTGCTCGTCTCCCAGCGTGCGACGCCGGATGTCGAGGACCCGTCGCAGGACGGGCTCCGCCGCCGCATAATCTCCCGCCTCGCGCCGCGCGGCCCCCAGATTGTTGAGCACCGAGAGCACGTCCGGGTGTTCCTCTCCGAGCTGGGCGATGAGGATCCGGGCGACCTTCTCGAAACGGTCCGCCGCCCCGGCGTAGTCGCCGCGGAAGTACTCGACGACCGCCAGTTGATTCTGCGTGACGGCGACCGTCGGATGGTCTTCGCCGAACGCCGCGATGCGGATGGCGAGCGCCTCCCGGTGCGCGGCCTCGGCCGCTTCCAGGTCGCCTCTCCGCTGCTGCGCCTGGCCCAGGTTGTCCAGGGCCACGGCCACGTTCGGGTGTCCCTCGCCCAGCAGCCTGCGGCGGATCGACAGGCTCTCCTCGAACAGGTCCACGGCCGCATCGTAGTCGCCCGCCTCCATGCGAACGGTCCCGAGGTTCATGAGGCCCGTGGCGACGGAAGTGTGATCGTCTCCGTGCAGCTCCCTGCGGATGGCGAGCGACTCCTCCATCAACGCGCCGGCCTCGTCCAGCTCGGCGCGACGGAGCTGGACGACCCCCAGGTTGTCGAGGTCCGCGGCGACGGCCTGCGGGGTCCCGTGCGCCCGGTCGATCGCGAGTGCCTGTCCGTGCAGCTCCGCGGCCTCGTCGTACTCGCCGCGGGCCGACCGGATCGCCGCAAGGCCGGACAGCGCGTTGGCGACCGCCGTGTCGGCGTCACCGTACAGGCGCCGCGACGCCGAGAGCGCTTCCCGGGCCACGGCCTCCGCCTGCTCGAGCTCGCCGGCCTCGTAAAGCAGCGAGGCCAGGCGGGACGCGGCTCGCGTCGCCTCGGGGCTGATCTCCCCGTGCAGGCGGGCGAGCGATTCGTGCGACGCCTCGAGCAGCGGCCGGCCCTTGTCGTACAGTCCCAGTCGGCGGTACAGGGTTCCCAGGACACCCGCCACCTCCGCGCGCACTTCCGGCTGCCCGGCCAGCTCCTCGCCAAGCCGAGCCGTGCCGTGGTCCAGCAACTCCTCGGCGGTCACCGACTGTCCTCCGGCGGCGTCGGGGTCCAGCCCCTCGAACATCCCGATCAGGTAGTCGCGCGTGGCCTGGGCGCGGGCTGCCTCGCGCGCCGTCGCCCGGGCCTGCCACCATACTCCGCCTACGCCCGCGAGCAGCGCGAGGAGTACCAAGGAGGTGGCCGCGGCGCCGGCGCGATGGCGACGCACGAACTTGACGGCGCGGTAGCGCCAGGTGTCCGGGCGGGCCCTGACGGGAAAACCGGCGAGGTAGTTCTGGAGGTCCGTTCTGAGAGCGGCCGCGGATCCATAGCGCCTCGCCGGATCCGGGCGCAGCGCCGCCAGCACTACGTTGTCGAGGTCGCCGCGCAGGTCCCGGGCGAGAACGGAGCTTCCGTCCCCGGACTTCCGCGCGTCGCTGGGTCGCTCCGGCGGCTGGCCCGTGATCGTCCGCTCCACCTCGATCGGCGACCGGCTCTCGAAGCGGTACGGATGGCGGCCGGCGAGCAGCCGGTACAGCAGCACTCCGAGCGCCCACACGTCGGCCGCCGTGGTGACGCGCTCTCCGCGCAGCTGCTCGGGGCTCGCGTACTCGGGAGTCAGGGCCCGGAGGCCGATCGTGGTCGGATCGGCGGTCGCGGTCCCGTCCGAGTCTTCGGCGGGCTCCAGCAGCCGGGCCACTCCGAAGTCGAGCAGCTTGGGCGTTCCGTCCGCGGTGACCAGGATGTTGCTGGGCTTGAGATCCCGGTGCACGATCAGCTGCCCGTGCGCGTACTCGACGGCGCGGCACACCTGTTCGAACAGGCGGAGCCGCTGATCCACCGAGAGGTCCTCCTCCTCGCAGTACCGGTCGATCGGCCGCCCCTCCACGTATTCCATCACCAGGTAGGGCGTTCCTTCCGGTGTGGAGCCAGCGTCGTACAGGCGCGCGATGCAC
>CANPVW010000210.1 GCA_947581745.1 Candidatus Benthicola azotiphorus | reverse complement strand
GAAGTCGGTCAGGATGACGCTGCGGAGCCCGCCGAGCGTGCTGTAGACGGTGGTCACGGCGAGGGCGATGGCCAACGTGCGGAGCGGGGTCAGGCCGAGCATGACGCCGCCGATCTTGATCGCGGCCAGAGTGACGGTGGCCATGATCATGACGTTGAAGAACACACCGAGGTACACCGCCCGAAAACCGCGCAGGAAGGCGGCCGGCTTCCCCGAGTAGCGGAGTTCGTAGAACCCCATGTCGGTGAGCACGCCCGAACGCCGCCACAGGCGGGCGTAGAAGAACACGGTGCACATCCCCGTGATCAGGAAGGCCCACCAGACCCAGTTCTGACTCACGCCGCCCGTACGCACGAGGTCGGTGACCAGGTTCGGCGTGTCGGTGGAAAACGTGGTCGCGACCATCGACGTGCCCAGCATCCACCACGGGAGCTTGCGGCCGGAGAGGAAGTACTCCGTGATGCCGGAGCCGGCCCGGCGTGCGAAGTAGAGCCCAACGATCAGGACGATCGCGCCGTACGCGCCGACGACGGTCCAGTCGAGACCGTCGAGCCTCAAGTGTCCCCGGTGCGCGGGTCGTTGACGCGCAGCGCGGCGCGCAGCGACGGAGGATACTCGCCGGCCTCGACGAGCGCGCGGATCCCGGCTCTCACGTGCCCGCGGTCCTGGGGAAACGTCATCCCGAGCCAGCGCTCGTCCGTCACGGGCACGCGAACCGTCAGCTCGCCGTTGACGACGAGGGCGCCGACCGCGTCGCTGAGATAGAACTCGGCGCGCGGATCCTCCCCGTGTCGCTTGAGGAATACCCGGAACCGCTCATCCAGCGGCCCGAACAGCTCCGGAGTGAGCCCCCACAGGTTCATGGAAACGCGCTCGCTTCCGTCCAGAGTTCGGGGCGCCCCTGCCGTCGTGCGCCCGTGGATCGACCCGTCCGCGGCCCTCTCCAGTCCCAGCAGCTCGGCGATGCCGGCCAACCTGCCATCCTGATCGGACTCGAGCACGGCGCGCGAGACTCCGCCGTGCTCCGACAGCGTGGCATCCACCCGGTACCCCACGACGCATTGCTCGCCGGCCCGATCGGACGAAGTAAGGTGCCTGACCAGGGCCCGGTACGCGGCCCGGCCGTAGAAGTCATCCGCGTTCGCTACGGCGAACGGTCCATCCACCGTTCCATCGAGGCACAGGACGGCGTGCCCCGTGCCCCACGGCTTCACCCGACCTGGCGGTCGCAGGCCCGACGCCAGCGGGGCAGCGCCCTGGATCACCGTACGAAGAGGGACCGCGATTCCGAATCGATCCCGGAAGCGATCCACGAGGTCTTTCTGGTTCGCGGCGCTCACGACCAGAACGACATCCCCGAAGCCCGCGCTCAGGGCGTCGTACACGGCGTAGTCGAGCAGCGCCTCGCCGTCCGGGCCGACGGGCTCGAGCTGCTTCGAACCTCCGTACCGGGTCGACAGACCGGCCGCGAGGATGACCAGTGTCGGGCTTTGCATCCTGCAAATCTACAAATATGCGGTGCCGGTGCGCGAGCACAGCCGTGTGGGGCCGGCAGCAGTATGTTGAAAGCGGTCCGCCTGTCGCGGCCCGGCTCGATTGCCCCGGATACTCGAACGCGGAACGTACGATGCGCAGGTCGATGCTGCTCCCGTTTTTGATGCTGGCCGTGAGCGTGCCGGATGCCGCGGCTCAACAGGATCTTCTCCAGTCCGGCCCGATGCTCGGGTATTCGGAGATGTTCGAGGTTCTCGTCTGGGCCCAGACGACGGCGCCGGCCGAGGTAGGCGTGGTCTACTGGGATCTCGAGGATCCCGATGTTCGAATGGAGACCGAGACCGTGGCCACGACGAAGGCCGGAGCGTACACGGCGAAGTTGATCGCCGACCAGGTGCAGCCCGGGCGACACTACGGTTATGAGCTGCACATCAACGGAGCGAACGTCCAACGTCCCTATCCGCTCGAGTTCCAGACCCAGGTGCTGTGGCAGTGGCGCACGGATCCGCCCGACTTCCGAATCGCCGCGGGAAGCTGCTTCTACGTGAACGATCCTCCGTACGACCGTCCGGGAGAACCTTACGGTGGCGAGTTCCAGATCCTCGACGCGATGGTCGCCAGTCATCCGGACGCGATGGTATGGATGGGCGACAATTTCTACTATCGCGAGCCCGACTGGAACACGCGCACCGGGATGATCTACCGGAACACCGACACGCGGTCCTACCCCGGCCTGCAGCCCTTCCTGGCTTCCGTGCACCAGTACGCGACCTGGGACGATCACGACTACGGCCCGGACAACAGCGACTGGGCGTATCGGGAGAAAGTCACCTCGCGCGAGGTGTTCGACCTGTTCTGGGGCAACCCGGAGCTCGGAACGCCGGAGCTGGGCGGGATCACGACGCGCTTCGAGTGGGGCGACGTGGAGTTCTTCCTGCTCGACAACCGCTGGTTCCGCTCCTCGGAATTCCGCATCTCCGGGCACAAGCAGGTGTTCGGCGAGGAGCAGCTCCAGTGGCTTGTGGACGCGCTCACCTACAGCCGCGCCACGTTCAAGATCATCGTCTCCGGGGGGCAGCTGCTGAACCCGGTCGCCAAGTGGGATTCGTACGCGACCTATCCTGAGGAGAGGGATCGATTCCTGCAGCTCCTGCGGGAGAACGAGGTCCAGGGAGTCGTCCTCCTGTCCGGCGACGTCCACTACACCGTCCTCTCGAAGCTCGACCGCCCCGGCACCTATCCGCTGTGGGAGATCTCGACCTCACCGATAACGGCGGGCCCGGCGAGCGTGGACCCGGAAACGTACGAGAACTCCCTCGCCGAGCCCGGAACACTGTTCGTGCAGCGGAACTTCGCGACGCTGGACTTCTCCGGGCCGGAGAGGGACCGCGTGCTGAACGTCACCGTCTGGGGCTCGGACGGCGAGGAGCTCTGGTCGAAGGAGATCCGGGCGCGAGAGTTGAGACCTTAATGAAACGGCCGGCCCGGTGGGATCCGAGCCGGCCGCGAACCTGTCCACGCGTCCGTCATTCACCGCGGCGCATGGTTTCCGCTTCGTCGTCCGCTAGAACAGCCAGCCGATGTTGAGCTCGATGGCCGACAACGTCGGAGTGCTGTTCGCGAACGCGATCCACCCCAGGTTGTAGCTTCCCTCCAGGAAGAAACTCCTCCCGAACTCCTTCCGGAGTCCCACGGAGCCGCCGAACGCGAACGACGTCCGTGTGTAGGTCGGCTGCCAGGTCCCGCAGACGTAGCCCCACCACGGATCCCACCAGCACGAGCCCTGCGGAGGGGCGCTCGGGATGTTGGAGTCGAGGTAGTTGATGCCGAGGTTGCCCCGGACGAAGGGCGTGAACTTCGACTCCATGAAATTGAGCTGTCCAACCGCCTGGATGGATGCGGCGTCCAGGTTGCCTCCGATCGTGGTCGTCCCATCCTGCGTCCCGTTCCCATTGTCGTCGTAAGGGATGGTCGCGTTGTAGCTGGCGCTCAGCCACGTCGTCTGGAACCCCAGCATGAACCGGTCGTTGAAGTTGTATCCGAATCCGATGCCCCAGCTGACATCGTTGTTCACATCGGCCGACGACCCGTTCTGCCCATCGAGTGTCTTGGAGAAGGTGAAGTTGAGTGGAATGAAGAACTGCCACTTCTCTTCGCGAAAACTCCGCTCTTGAGCGGTGGCCGGCGTGGGAACGACCGCCAGCCATGCGATCGCGCACAGCGCCGCGCTCAGAACCCGCGTGGTGAATCTGCTCATCTTGTTCTGCCTTCTGGAGTTGGCTGTGAATGGAAATACGTCCGGCGACAGTATACACTGCCCGGCCGGTCCCTGCTCCCCCCGGCGGTCCCGGCCTGCGTGGCTCAGTACCAGCGACTGGTTCCGACGCTCATGTAGCCGTGGTTTCCGATCGGTACGCCGACGCTTACCCCCACTCCCACGTTTCCGGAGCAGGCGCCGAGGGACAAAGTCGCCGCGAGCACGATCAGCACGATCGCGAAGTTTCGGATGAGTCTAAGCATGATCGTTCCTCGCGCTCACGTGGACGACTTCTGAAGAACGAGCACGGCGCCCGTCGGGTCCGCGACCACCGCCAGGGTCCCCTCACGTACGTCGGGCGAGACGGCCAGCAGGATCTCGCCGCCGAGGGATTCGGCCCGGGCTGCCGCCGCCGCGGGATCCTGGACCGCGATGTAGGTGAGCCATACGGGGTCCCAGTTCTCGGAAGGGTTCTGGAGGATTCCGGCCCGATCGACGCCCCGGTTCGCGAGCATCGTGTAGGTGCCTCCACGGCGTTCCACCGCCTTCGCATCGTAGCCCACGACAGCCTCGTAGAACGCGGCGGCCGCGCCGGAGTCGTCGGAGAGAAGCTCCGTCCAGACGACCCGTCCGGGTGCGGCTGCCGTCGTCCGATCGTCCGGGTCGCCGATGTCGCTTCTCGCGAGCCCGATGACGGCGCCTTCCGGATCGATGATGGCCGCGACCTGGCCGAGGGCGACCTTCCTGGGCTCCACAGCGACTGTGCCGCCCGCGGACACCGCGCGAGACACCGCGTCATCCACGTCCTCGACCGACACGTAGGGCAACCACCGGGAGAAGTTAGTCCCGTCAGGCGGACGATCGACGGGCACCATCCCCGCCACGTACACGTCGCCGGAGCGCGCGAGCACGTACTCGCGGCCGCCGCGCGACGAGCTCTCGAACGTCCACCCGAACAGCCGTCCGTAGAAGCGGCGTGCCGCTTCCACGTCCTCGGTGATCAGGTCGTTCCACACGACCTTGCCGACCAGCGGGTCCTCCGAGAAGGACATGCCGGAGAGATCCGGGTCCTGCTTCGGCGAGCACGCCGCCAGGAGAGCCAGGGGCAGCAGGAGGATCGAGTGCGCGGTCGTAGGTGGTCGAGTCATTGTCTAGCCCTCAATTGAGGAATCCTGCTGATCCTATCCGATGAACTGCATGTTGAAGCCGACGAAGATCTGCCACTCCGCCCATCCCGCCCCGTCGTCGGCCACCGAGAACTGCGGTTCCACGAAGATGTTGTACACCGTCTTGCCCTTCGGGATGACCTTGCCGATGCCCAGCCCGAGCGGGATGGTGTACCCGTCGGTCTCGAAGTTGTAAACCCAGATCGGCGCCGAGCGAAGGTAGAAGTGGTTGCCGATCTGGTACATGGCGAACGGCTGGAAGGCGCCCGTGTTCACCGTGGCCCGGTCGTCGGATCCGGCGAAGCTGTGCTGCCAGGTGAGCAGGTAGCCCCACTGGAGCTTCGGAGACTTGGCATTGAACAGGACGTGCGCGAAGCCGGCGGACCACTTCTGCGATCCCAGGTAGTCGCTGGTCGCGGTGGGAATGGTGATCTGGGGCCCGAGCCCCACGCTCAGGGCCGGGTCCTTGGTCTTGAACAGGTACGAGGCGAAGACGTTCAGGTCTCCCAGCCCGGTCTTCGTGTCACCGTCCGGAGGGGTCGGCTGCGTGGGCACGGGCAGCGAGGCTCGCATCAACCAGTCCCCGCCCACGAGCTTGAACGGCTTCGCGAACCGCACCCAGAACTGGTTCGCCGCCCGGTCGGACTCCGTGAGCTCCCCGATGTAGTAGTCCTGGAAGTTCAGGGCGGTCATGTTCGCCAGCGGGTTGTTGGCCTGCGCCGCCGCGTTACCGCCGGCCTGTTCCTGGGCCAGTCCGGGCCCTGCCGAGACCAGCACGGCCAGCACGACGAACGCCGACACGAGCCGGCGGGAGAACTCGGTGTTTTTCATCGGTCTTCCTTGTTGTTTGAACGGCCCATCCCCCGTGAGCGGGAACGGGCCGTCCGGCGTTCCGGCATCTTCGTACCGGTCTAGTTGCCCGGCTGAATGATGTGCAGCTCCACCCGTCGGTTCCGCGCACGGCCCTCCTCGGTGTCGTTCGTCGCCACCGGGTCGGCTTCGCCGTAGCCCACCGCGTCGAGCCGGTCGATGAACTTCTCCATCTCCATGCTTGTGCTCAGCAGGAAGTCCCTGACGGCTTCCGCCCTGCTCTCGCTGAGCCGCTGGTTGTAAGCCTCCGCGCCGACGGAGTCCGTGAACCCGCGCAGCTCCAGCCGGCCCGTGCCTTCGGGATCGGCCTGCTGGACGATCTGACCTGCCAGGTCTGACAGGTAGCTGCGCGCCGAGCGCGTGAGCTCGAAGCTGTTGAACTCGAACTCCACGTTCCGAAGCTCGAGCTGGACGAGACAGCCCCGCGCGTCCACCCGCGCTCCTGCGGGCGTGTTCGGGCAGGCGTCCGGGCCGTCGAACACGCCGTCACCGTCGCTGTCCACCGGACAGCCGGTCGCGTTGACCACCACACCCGCAGGCGTGTTCGGGCACAGGTCGATGCCGAAGAACACCCCGTCGCCGTCGCGGTCACTCGGACAGCCCTTCGCGTCGACTTCCGCTCCCTTCGGAGTCGCGGGACACTGGTCCAGGCCATCGAACACGCCGTCCGCGTCGCTGTCCAGCGGGCAGCCCGTCTCATCGACGACGGCTCCACGCGGTGTGTTGGGACACTGGTCCATGTAGTCGCCCACTCCGTCCATGTCGGCGTCGAGCGGGCAGCCCGTCGAGTCCACCTTGACGCCCTTCGGAGTATCGGGGCAGAGATCGTCATTGTCCTCCACACCGTCGCCGTCCGAGTCCTTCGGACCCCACAGGAAGAACGACAGACCGGCGGTCCACTCGGTCGACAGCAGGGTCTCCTTCGGGGCCGCACCCGGATTGATGAATTCCCGTGCATCCTGCAGACCGTCCGGCGATACGTAGTTCCGCCAGTCGAACCGGAAGCCGAGCCACCGGGTCGGGAAGATCTTCAGTGCCGCGCCGTAGTTCCAGGTCAGCGCCGACTCGCTGTCGAGGCCGTCGACGTCCAGATCGAAGCTCTGCAGGCCAGCCCCGCCGAGAACCGACAGCTGGATGCTGCGCGCCAGGTTGAAGTTGTAGGTGAGATCGCCCCCGTAGTTGAGTACCGTCGCGCCGGCGCCTTCGTACTGCGATCCCACGACCTTGGAGTCCACGTAGCCGAAGAAGCCCTCGACACCGAGGCCGAAATCGAGGACGTAGCCGAGACGGCCGCCGAAGTACGGGTCGTTGTCGAGCCGCCACGGCACCACATCGTTCTCGTACTCGGTGTCTCCGAGCCCGTTGAGCAGGCCGTAGAATGCGTTGATCTCCAGGCCGCCCGTGCCGTCCCGAATCTGAGCCCGCGCCGGCCCGGCCGCTGACACGAGGATTGCGGCCGCGAACGCCAGGCCGCCGAGGTTCCGCTTCAGGAATCGCGTCATATCCACTTCTGAGCCCCCTGTTGGATGAGCATCGGGTAAAGCTCTCACCGTCGAAACAGCAAATCTAGCGTACGACCCCACGTGCCGCCTCCGGTCGGCACCGCGTCACGCGTCCTCCTCTGCAGCCCATTCCCTCGGCATCACGAAGACGCCCAGCTCCGTTCCGATTCCTACCAGCAGCCTCTCCGCTGGACTCAATCCCGCGCGGACCTCCAGCACCCGTCTCGCCATTCTCGGGTCATCGGTGATGATTCCGTCCACGCCGCGGCTCATCAGCGCCGACATGGAGAACGGATCGTTCACCGTCCACACGTAGACTTCTCGTCCTCCTGTGTGCGCTCGTCGGACGAAACGACGAGTCGCCGCCTTGAGGTTCACCGCCAGGAAGTCGACGTCGAACCGGGCTGCGTCCCCCAGGTTCGCGGTGGTGAGGAGGCCGTATGTCCAGTCCGGTCGCATCGAGCGGATCTTAAGTACCTTGTCGTACTTGAGCGACATCACGACCACGTCCCGGACCATGTCCGTCCGCTCGACGATATCGATCACCTTGCGCTCGAGGTCCTGGTCGTGACCGTAGTACTTGAGCTCGATGTCCACGCCGACGTGTCCTCGGGCTTCCAGCAGCACCTCGAAGAGCGTGGGTACCCGCTCTCCGGCGAAGGCCGGGTCGAACCAGCTGCCCACGTCGATCTCCTCGAGGTCCTCCCTCTTTGTCTCCCACAGTTTGAGCCCGCTCGCCGCGGTCTTCATGAAGTCGCTGTCGTGAAATACGACGACTTCACCGTCGGCGGTCTCCTGCACGTCGATCTCCACCAGGTCGGCTCCATCCTCGATCGCTCGCCGGATCGAGGCCATCGTGTTCTCGGGCGCGTGCAGGGCCGCGCCACGATGCGCGATCACGATCGTACGGTCTTCAGTGGGGAGCCGCCCGATGAGCGCCATCGCGACGAGCAGCGCTGCCGCCATTGCGCCGCCGGCTCCCCACAGGACGCCTTTGCGGGTCACTCGCACGGCCGGCGTGGCACCGAGTGATTCCGCCCCGTGGATCAAGAAGGGCGGGTCGCCGGCTCCGGAGGAATGCTCCCGGTACAACCGGACGATGAGAAGGGCGAACAGGGCCGCCGACATGAACGACAGAAGCAGATTCACCACGATGCTGAGAAGCCCCACCGAGCCGATGATGATAGCGAGGAGACGAACGGACTGACTGGCCTGGGGCACGACGACGCGTCCGAGGACAGCGATGAGCCACGTGAGCCCGGCGGAGGACAGCCAGCCCGCGCCCGCCCAGATCGTGATCCACCCCAGGATCGTCCGGCGGTGGCCGCGCGATTCGGACGTCGATTCCCGTAGCGCGGCGCGTGGGCGGCGGTCTTCGAACAGCAGCTTCGGAAGGGCATACATCCAGCCGAGGACCCGGTTCATCAGAAGCACGGCGAAGCCCACAACGAGTACTCCCGCCATTCCGCCGGCGAGCAGGAACTCAGGTGGACGATCCGTGAGGTAGTAGTTGATGTCGTGCTGGCGCAGAAACGTCCAGTATACGGCCCCGATCAGGCCCAGAATCGGCGCGCCCAGGGTGAGAACCCTGACCAGCAGGAGACTGCCGAGCGCGAGAATCTCCCGCAGCTTCTCGACGACGTGCCGCAGCGCCGCGTACCAGGTCACCCGTCGATCTGCTGCCGCCCCGCGGGCGATCGTCATCAAGCCCGCCTGCTCCACCAGCGCGGCGCCGACCGAGGCGCCGCCCACCAGGACCAGGGTCACGATGCCCACCGGGCTCAGGAAGAAGAACAGGATCTCCTCGTCGCTGAGTGCCGATCGTCCCCGTGTCCAGAGGGCCATCCGAAGTGCCAGCCCCAGACCAGGCACGAGGATGACCGCCACGGCGATCCTCGCCGCCAGGGACAGGAGCAGGAGTTGCGGCCACGTCCGGGCGAAGTCGCGAAATGCCGCCCGGGCCAGTCGAAAGTCGAGACCCCTCACGCGGCCGTGCTCTTTCGATACAGGATGGCGCCCACCACGATCGTCACCGCAAGCCCGAGCCCGAGGACGGCGAGCCACATCATGAGATGATTGATCAACTCACGGGTCTCATCGAACGCTTGCGACGTCAGGTCGCCCATGCCCGCCAGCATGGCCGAACGTCCCGCGGCGAGCATGGCGCCCACCTCGCGCAGGCTGGCGGCGCGCTCCGAGGCGATCATGGCGGACACGTCCGCGAACGCCTGGCGTCGAAGGGCGTCGATGTCTCGGAACGTCTGGAGCCGCTCGGCCGCGATCTCCTTGAACACCGCGGCGCGCTCCGCCGCGATGAGATCGGGCGCAACCCGCATGAAGTCCGCTGTCGCCGACACGACCTCCATGTCATCGATCGCATGGAGCACCGGGGCCAGGTGGACCGAGTCCGTCATGTCGGCCATCAGGAGCTCAGACTGCCATGCGATCTGCTTGGGCGTGTAGCTGGCCAGGACGAGCGCCATCTGCTGCGCGTCCTGCGCCATTTCCGTCATGCTGCCGAGCGAGCTGAAGCCTCCCCCGCGGCCCGAAGCCAGGAGATCGGCGACGGCTTCGGTCGGGGATCGACGCAGATAGCGATCATTGGTCAGCGGATGCTCTTCAGCCCAGTCGTATACGAATGTCTGGATCTGGTCCAGATGGTGGTCATCTCCCGCAGCGACGGACTTGAGCTCGGCTTCGCCCTCCCGGAGCCTGTCCACCACCATCCCCTGCTGCTCGCCAAACGCATCCTTCCCCCCACCCGATTCGAAGTACTGGCGCATCTGAACCAGCAGAATCCAGCCGTCGGCGAAGCTCACCAGCGGGTCCGGGTGGTACAGGGCCAGCTGGATGGCAGGGATCGCGTTCGACTTCCAGACGAGCGTGTTGTGGCGCACCACCGGATCGTCGGTCAGCCGCGCCACGCTGTCGGCGGTCAGCTCCACCGCGGTCATGAAATTCCGGGCGAAGTTGTGGTCCGCCACTCGCATCCGCTGCGCGGATACGTTCACGTTCATGCCCTGCATCAAAGCGGTCTGCTCGGGGGCCTTGGTGCTCACGCATCCGCCGGCCGCCAGCACGGCAGTGATGGTGAGCAGCAGGCATCTCGGGGTCGGGGTTACAGCAGTACGAACGCACGGCATGGACCACCTCCTGTGCTTCTGGACGGCGAAGGCCGGGTGTGTCGGAAGTTCGGCTCCCGCGGGTCGTCCGCCAAGGGGGCTCCTTCGCGTCCTCCGCCTGGCTTGGGGATCGTGCCGGGCGGGGGGGGACCCGGACGGCCTGGACTGCAGGCCGCCCGGGTTCGGGCACGCCGGTCGAGGCAGGACCGAAACGCGCCGTGGTCCTCCAACTTCCTCAGTCAGGCAGCACCTCGGCCCCCACCCACGGATTGGTGCTGACGACGACCAGGATCAGCCGAAACGCCTCCTCGACTCCGTCGGGCGCGAGAGCGCCCGCGGCGATGGCGAACGTCTGCAGTCCCGCCTCGGTGGTGATGTCGAACGTGGCGACGGGAGTCGTACTGCCCGTCGCAGCGACGCCAATGGTCAGGTCACCGACCGGAGCCTCCAGGCCCGCGTCGTCGGACGACTCGCTCCACGCGAGGTTCTGAAACAGCACGGCATCGATTTCGCCCGTACCGCCATCGACCGTGCCGATGTCGACCGCCGGAGCGTCGCCCGAAGCGTGGATCGCACGCACCCGAGCGGTCTCGGTCGGATCGAACAGCTCCTCGAAAGCGAGTAGAGTGAACGCCTCCTCGGTGCCCTCGAGCTGTAGCTCACCGGCCGCCACGGCCAGGTACGCCGATCCCGCCATCAACTCCGGCGTGTCGAAGCTGGCCGCGGGGCTGCCTCCGCCGGTGCCCGTCACGAAGAAGTCGAGCGTGTACGTTCCCGGCGGAACCTGCACGGTGCCGCTCAGCTCGCCGAACGCGAGGTCCTGCACGAGCAGAGACTCACCAGCGTAGATATCCACGGCCGGAGCATCCGGGCTGCCGTGCAGGGCGTAGACCACCGGATTCTGCTTGATGAAACCGAGCGAACCCGTGCTGGCCACGGCGAGCAGCGAGAATCCGTCGTCCGCCCGAGCGGGCCGAGCCAGGCTGCCTGTGGCGATCACGAAGATCTCTTCACCGTCGGGCAGCGCCGGCGTCGTGAACGCGGTCACGCGATCTCCGCCCGCCACGCGAATGCCAACCTGCAGTGCCTCGCCGGAAGGCAGCGTGATACCGGCTGCTCCGGTGTCGGCGAAACGAGCCAGGTCACCGTAGTCGACAGAACCGTCGTCGCCCAGGTCGATGTCGACGGACGGAGCGTCGGGGCCCGCGTGCACGATGCGCACGAGAGCGGACTGGGGCGTTCCAAAGTCCTCCACGAGAGGCAGAATCCGGAACCTGTCGGCTTCGTCCATCGAGCCCAGGAAGCCGGAAGCGACAGCCGTGATCTTCTGATTCGCGGCGAGATCGATCGGCCCGGTCTCGAACGCGATCGGATCCGCCTCGGTCGAGGGATGGGCACGAAGCTGGATGTTGTAGGTGCCCGCCGGGACCGGGAAGTAGAGCGACGCGTCACCGTATGCGAGCGCGGAAATCAGCGGAACGGAGATCCCCTCCGCATACACGTCGACCGCCGGCGCATCCGGCGAAGCGTGCACCGCCCGCAACATGGCGCTGCCTGCATCCGGGTCGCTCTGCTGAATGAACGCGGAGGTGCCGTTCTCATCGACGGCCAACAGCTTGAACGCGTCTGCGGCCGAGATGTCACTCTGCGCGAGCAGGCCGGTCGCAATGATGAAGTACTCCGTGCCGGCGCTCAGCGCGGGTGTGGTGAATGTGGTGACCGTCGCACCGTCCGCCACGACACCGATCGTGAGGGGGCTGCCTGCGGGCAGGTCAACGCCACTGGCGCCCGTGTCGGCGAACCGTGCCAGGTCCATGATCTCGTTGGAGCCGTCGTTCCCTACGTCGAGGTCCACGGTCGGCGCGTCCGGACCCGCGTGGAGGATGCGCACGATCGCGTTGCCCGCGGCCGGCGTCGCGAAGCTCTCGAAGAGAGGTATGATGCGGAAGCTGTCCGCCGCGTCGGCCGAGCTCAGCCGTCCTGCTGCAACCGCAGTGAGAACCGCGTCGGCTGCCAACGATACCTCGCCGGTCTCATAGATCGGGTCGGTGGACGAGTCCGCACCCGCGGGCCGCAGCTGCACGTTGTACGTGCCGGCGTCGACCGTCAGGTAGGGTGTCGTCTCCCCGTAGGCCACGTCGGCTGCCACGATCCCGACGTTTTCGATGTAGATGTCGACGGCCGGCGCATCGGGTGAAGAGTGTACGGCGCGAATCTGCGCCGTCTGGACCGGCGGGTTCATGCCGTTGTCGTCATCGTCGTCGCTGCATGCCGAGAGGCCGGCGCTGATTGCGAGCACGGCCGCCAGCGTCAGCAGGTTCTTCCAGAGCATCGGATTTCCTCCTGGAATCAGTGGAGCAAGTGCGATCGCGCACTCGTTGTCCAATTATTGTCCAGTATTATGACCCGATCCCGAGAATCTGTCAAGGATTTGTCTAGTAACAACCGCGTGACATGTCGACGATGGTGGGACAGGCGAGCCTTCGCAGGGCGCTTGTGACCTCGCGGTTCCCCGTCTCGTCAGTTGATTCAGAAGGCTGGAAACGTTCGCGAGGCAGTGGGATGAGAGGGGGGCGCCGGACGCCCCCCTCTCGCACATCAGGCCAGGATCGCCTCACTCCAGCCGCGGACGGCGACGGCCATCTCGTCGTACACGTCCTCGGGCGACCGGCCCGCCCGCTTCGGGACATCGAACCCGTGATCGGCATCCTCCACCACGTGTATCGAAGCGCCGCCTTTGAGAGCCGCCACGACCGCCGCGATCCGGTCCGACTCGGCCAGTCGGTCGCGAGTCCCCTGTACGAAGAGCATCGGCAGGTCCACCTCCCGCAGGTGGTTTCCCCTCGCGTCGGACGGATCTCCGGGTCGGTGCAACGGAAAGCCGAAGAACACCAGCCCGCGCACGCCGGGCAGCGAACGCTCCGCCTGTGCCGTCGAGGTCATGCGGCCGCCCATCGACTTGCCACCCGCGATCAGGGCCAGGTCCGGCTCCACTTCGCGGGCCGCCGCGACGGCCGCCCTCACGGTGGCCGTGAGCGTCTGCGCTCGATCCGGCCTTCGCCTGCCCGCTTCGGCGTACGGAAACTGATACCGGAGCGTGGCGATTCGGTGGTGTGAGAGGGCTCCGCACATCCCCTCCATGAACCGGTGCCGCATTCCGGCACCGGCGCCGTGCCCGAACACGAGGAGAGCCAGGGGCGAAGGCGGCCTGACGAGAATGGCCGAAACCGCTCCGGCGTCCCGTGATACTGAGAATCGCAACTCGGCGACGGAAGCCTCCCCCATCGCGGCCCTCACCGGTACCCGGGTTCGATGTCAACCTCTGGCTCGACCTCGTACCGGGAGCCGTTCCATCGTCCGCGATGCGCCGAGACCCGGCCGTCCTCCACCTCGAGAAGCCAGAAGCCCTCCAGCTCGTGCATCGTGGCGCTGCCGGCGCAGAAGATCTGGGGGCCGATGGCGGGAAGGCGGACGCGGTAGGTGCGGTGGACGTGGCCACACAGGATCGCTCCCCGTTCGATTCCGGCGCACGTCCGAAGAAAAGCCTCTGCGTTCTCCAGACCGTGCGCCGGCGTGTCCGGACTCCCGTCCTCCAGGCACGGGGCGTAGTGGGTGACGACGAACACGAATCGCCCGGCGATCTCCGGACGACCCAGGATGTCGTTCAGCGCGGTGAGCTCCTCGGCCGGGATTCGGCCGCTCGACACCCACGGTGCAGGGTTGGGCCGCGCGCTGTTCAGGGCGATCACCGCCACGTGGTTCCCGAACAGGCGCACGGTCGGCCACGAGCCGTCCACCCGCGCCGCGGGGAAATCCGTCTGAAGAAGGTCGCCGAAGTACTTCTCGAAGCGCCTCTCGCGTACCACCTGCCGGGTGTAGAGGTCGTGATTCCCGGCGACGCACACGAACTCGGCGGGCGATTCGAGGATCGGCTCGAACGCCTCGCGCGCGGCGGCGAACTCGGAAGCCGTACCCATGGCCGTGAAGTCGCCCGAACAGATCACGAGCTCCACCCGCTCGGCGTCGGCGAGTTCTGCGAGGCGGGACAGCTTGCTGACGGCATCCTCGAACCGGCGCCCACGGCCCCTGAGAAGGTTGATCCCGCCGGCCAGCCTCTTGCCTGGCCAGTCGGCGAGCGGAACGCGACGGAGCCCCAGGCTGATGTGGACGTCGCTGACGTGGAGTACTCGCACCGGATTCGCCTTACGCGCGCCGTGCACGCGGGTTATTGTTTTCACACGATGAAGCTTGCCACCGTCGCGGCCGAAGACCTCCCCAAAGTGCTTCCCATGCGGGACGCTGTCGAGGCGATGAAGACGGCCTTCGCCGAATTGTCCGCAGGTCGGGTGGTCGCTCCCCGGCGAGGGGCGGTGCCCGTGACGGAGGTGGACGGCATCTCGCTCCTCATGGGCGGCTACGTGCCCGGAGAAGGACTGGCCGCCAAGGTGGTTTCGATCTTCAACCGCAACAGGGACATCGGCCGACCCGTCGTCGCGGGACTCGTGCTCGTGCTGGATCCGGCTTCCGGCGTACCGGTCGGCCTGCTCGACGGCGGTGCTCTGACGGCGTGGAGGACAGGTGCGGCGGTCGGTGCGGCCACCGACCTGCTGGCGCGGTCCGATGCGCGAGACGGAGCCCTCATCGGGGCGGGGGTGCA
>CANPVW010000209.1 GCA_947581745.1 Candidatus Benthicola azotiphorus | reverse complement strand
TTCGATCCGGCGAAGATCGTCGAGCTGGCGATCGAGGGCGGCTGCAACGCGGTGGCCTCGACCTTCGGAGTCCTGGGCTCCGTGGCTCGCAGGTACGCTCACAAGATCCCGTTCCTGGTGAAGATCAACCACAACGAGCTGCTCACGTATCCGAACGGCTTCGACCAGGTGTTCTTCGGGACGGTTCAGCAGGCGTACGACATGGGAGCCGCCGCGGTCGGCGCGACCATCTACTTCGGTTCGGCCGAGAGCAGCCGGCAGATCATCGAGGTTTCCGAGGCGTTCGCCCACGCGCACGAGCTGGGCCTCGCGACCGTCCTGTGGTGCTACCTCCGGAACAGTGCCTTCAAGAAGGACAGGGACTATCACGTCAGCGCCGATCTGACGGGGCAGGCGAACCACCTCGGGGTAACGATTCAGGCGGACATCATCAAGCAGAAGCTGCCCGAGAACAACGGCGGCTACGTGGCGATGAACGAGGGCGGCGTGAGCTTCGGGAAGTTCGACAAGCGGATGTACAGCGAGCTCACGACGGACCATCCGATCGACCTCTGCCGGTACCAGGTGGCCAACTGCTACATGGGCCGGGTGGGCCTGATCAACAGCGGCGGCGCCTCGGGCGACAACGACTTCGCGGACGCGGTCCGGACGGCGGTGATCAACAAGCGGGCCGGCGGCACGGGCCTGATCTCCGGCCGAAAAGCGTTCCAGCGCCCGATGGCGGACGGCATCGAGCTGCTGAACCTCATCCAGGACGTGTACCTGGATCCGGACATCGACCTGGCGTGAGGCTGAACGGGGAGCCGGCGCGCGTCGGCTCCCCGACTCGAGTCGTGGTCAGACACCCCTCCGCGCCCGCATTCGGCCTCCTCGCGACCTTGCTCGTCGCGACGCTCTGCACTCCATCGGCGGCGTTCGCCCAGAAGACGGACGTCGTGACCCTGAAGCGCGGAGACGTGCTGACCGGAGAAGTCAAGCAGCTGAGCCGCGGCAAGCTCACGTACAAGACGGACGATCTGGGTACGGTCTACATCGAGTGGGAGAAGATCGCCCACGTGGAGAGCGAGCACTTCTTCGAGGTCGAGGTGGAGTCGGGCGCCAAGTACTTCGGCCGACTGGGCCGAACGGACGTTTCGGAGGAGCTCGCCGTGATCCTCGCGGACACGGTGGTCCTCCGGCTCCACGAGGTTGTGTTCATCGTGCCGATCCGGGACTCGTTCTGGACCCGCGTGGACGGCTACGTCAACCTCGGGATCGACTTCACGAAGGCGAACAACCTGCGCACCCTGAACCTGGACGGCCAGACGAGTTACCGGGGGCCCCGCTGGTCGGTCAGGGTCAACGGGAGCTCGTACCTTCAGGCGCAGGACAGCGTCGAGACCACGAGCCGCAACCAGCTGGGAGTGCAGATCACCCGCCTTCTCTCGGGGAAGTGGAACCTGCTCGGGGTGACGTCGCTGGAGGAGAACAGTCAACTGGGGCTGGATCTGCGAACCACCGTGGGTGCGGGCGCGACCTACGATCTGTTCACGACCAACCTGCACGCTCTCTACTTCGGGGCGTCCGTCAGCTACGCGAGAGAGCGGTACGCCAGCGTCGGCCCGGGCCTTTCGGAAGGTCAGAACACCGGTCAGTTCAGCCTGGACGCGGACTACAACCTGTTCAGGTTCGTGTTTCCGAAGGTGGACGTGTACAGTGACCTCGCGATCGTTCCGGTCTTCACGGACTGGGGCCGGATCCGGATCGATTTCAACAGCTCGATCTCGTACGAGATCTTCAAGGACTTCACCCTGAACCTGCAGTTCTACGACAACTTCGACAGCCGCAGCCCTTCGACCGGCCTGAGCCAGAACGACTACGGGCTGACGTTCGGCTTCGGCTACAAGTTCTGATGAGGAGTGCAGCATGAGCGGATCGAGCGGAAAGCCGCGCCTGTCGCCTGCACCGATACTGGCCGCACTCCTGTGCGTCTTCCTGTGCGGAGCCTGTGATCGGAGCGAAGAGCGGCCGGCGGGAGCCGCGGAACTTCCGTCCGAGCTCACCGCCAGCCAATTGAGGAACCGATCCTACCCCTCGGAGATACTGTCAGGGGAACAGGTCCCGCTGGTCGACGGCGCCTACGAGGATCGCGATCGTCGCCTGACCATACGCATGCTGCCGGAGTACGCTGTCGGCGACCTGAACGGAGACGGGGCCCCGGACGCGGTGGTGCTGCTCGCCACCGAATCCGGCGGCAGCGGGGTGTTCGAGGACCTGGCGGTGGTGCTGAACGACGCCAGGACCGCGAATCAGTCCGTGGTCGCGACCTTTCTTGGCGACAGGGAGCCGGTCGACCGCATCCGTATCGATTCCGGTGAGGTATCGATCGAGCTTCTCGCGCACGGGCCGGGTGACCCGATGTGCTGTCCCTCGCAGAAGGTGACGCGGCGCTTCCGGCTGGAAGCGGGGCAGATAGTCCGTATTGACTCTCTCGGCGAGGGCGAAGCCGGCTCACAGTGAAGCAGAAACGTGGAAGACCATGTCGATCAACCTCAAGGGCCGCAGCTTCCTCAAGCTGCTCGACTTCTCCCCCGCGGAGATTCGCTACCTGCTCGACCTGTCCGTCGAGCTCAAGACGGCCAGGCGGGAGGGTCGCGAGGTCCCGCGCCTGGCCGGGCTCAACGTCGCGCTGATCTTCGAAAAGACCTCCACGCGCACCCGGTGCGCGTTCGAGGTGGCGGCGTATGATCAAGGGGCGCACGTGACGTACCTCGGGCCGACCGGGTCGCAGATCGGTCACAAGGAGTCGGTCGCGGACACGGCGCGAGTGCTGGGCCGGATGTACGATGGGATCGAGTATCGTGGATTCGGCCAGGATAGAGTGGAGACCCTGGCGCGTTACGCCGGCGTGCCGGTGTGGAACGGGCTGACGGACGAGTTTCATCCGACCCAGGTGATCGCCGATGTGATGACGATGGTCGAGCACGCCGCCCGCCCGGCCGAGAGCATCTCGTTCTGCTACCTGGGTGATGCCCGCAACAACGTGGGCAACTCGCTCATGGTCGGCGGCGCGAAGCTGGGCATGGACGTGCGGCTGTGCGCTCCGCGGTCCAACTGGCCGGAGGCCGACCTGGTCGAGCGCTGCCAGACACAGGCAGCCGAGAGCGGTGGATCGTTGCGGCTCACGGAAGACATCGACGAAGGGGTAGCCGGCGTCGACTTCCTGTATACGGATGTCTGGGTGTCCATGGGCGAGCCTCCGGAAAGGTGGGCGGAGCGCATCGCCCTTCTGAGACCATATCAGGTCAACGCTGACGTGGTGCGGAGGACTGGCAATCCCGACGTTCGCTTCCTGCACTGCCTGCCGGCGTTCCACAACCTCGACACCAGGGTCGGCAAGCAGATCTTCGAGCAATTCGGGCTCGAGGGAATGGAAGTGACCGATGAGGTGTTCGAGTCCCCGGCCTCGATCGTCTTCGACCAGGCGGAGAACCGCATGCACTCGATCAAGGCGGTGATGGTGGCGACGCTGGTGGGTTGAGCGGAGAACGGGTCTCATGAGAACGCTCCGCAGCTTGCTGGCGCTCGCCGCCGTCGTGGCGCTGGGCACGCTCGCCGCGCGGTTCTTCTACGGCGAGCGACCGCACCTGACGCACACGATGGGCGGCGCGACCATGGGCACCACGTGGAGCCTCAAGGTCTCGCTGCCGCAGGGAGCGCCTGACGAGTGGGTCGCGGCCATCGGAGATACGGCGCAGTCGAAGCTGGACCGGATCGAGCACCTGATGTCCACGTGGGACTCCACCTCCGAGCTGTCGCGGTTCAATCGGTCTGCGAGCACGTCACCGACGCCGCTGTCACCGGAGACGATCGAGGTGCTCGCGATCGCTTCGGAGGTCGGGGAACGTTCCGGCGGAGCCTTCGATGTGACGGTGGCGCCGCTGGTCGACGCGTGGGGCTTCGGGCCCCGCGGTCGTGAGCAGGCCGCGCCGCCCTCCAGCGACATGCTCAGCGACCTGCGCTCCCTGGTCGGACTCGACCGCCTGAGAGTCGACGCCCGGGCCGGCACCGCGGCCAAGGCCGACCCGCGGGTGGTCGTTGACCTGTCCGCGATCGCCAAGGGCTACGCCATGGACCGGGCGGCGGAGGGCGTCCAGCGGATGGGAGCGACGGATTTCGCTCTCGAGGTCGGAGGAGAGGTGCGGGCGCGGGGAACGAAGCCCGACGGGTCACCGTGGCGGGTCGCCGTGGAAGCCCCGACGCCCGGTTCCCGGACCGTCTTCCACCTCATCGATCTCGGAAACGAGGCTGCCGCCACCTCCGGCGACTACCGCAACTTCTACGAGATGGATGGCGTCCGATACGGGCACATCATCGATCCCCGGTCGGGACTTCCGGTTCGCTGGAAGGGCTACTCGGTCACGGTCCTGCACCGCGAGGCCGCGCGGGCCGACGCATGGGCCACGGCGCTGAGCGTGCTGGGTCCGGAGGAAGGGCTGCGCCTGGCGGATTCCCTGGGCCTGGCGGCTCTGTTCGTACTTCCGGCAGCGAACGGTGGGTTCGTGGCCAGGCCGACCGCGCCGATGGCCGGACGCCTCGAACCCTAGACCGCGTCTGCGACCCGGCGCCGGGTGAACGCCAGGCCCCCGGACCTGACCCCGATCGCCATCGCGAGAGGCAGAGTGGCCGGAGGCAGCTCCTGCGGCCACAGCGCCCAGCCCGCGACGAAGGCCAGGGCACAGATCGCCGTTCCCCGGAGCAACCGCACGATCCACGGCTTCGCGTCCGCCCGGGCGACCGTCCAGGCGAGGACGAGGTTCGTGGGGAGGGCCCACAGGAGGTTGAAGTTCCGCTTCGTCACCGGATGCAGGGAGACGAACCAGAGGAAGACGATCAACAGGCCGGCCAGCCCGAGAAGCGAGAAGAAGGGAACGTCCAGCCACACTCGGCCGCGCCGCCCCGAGCGGACGTCCAGCAGCGTGATCCAGGCCACGAGAGCCAGGACCGCGGAAAAGACGAGGAGGGGCCACGGGAGTGGCGCGGGTCGCCCCGCGGCCGGCGCCGCGGCCCATCCAATCGTGTCCG
>CANPVW010000208.1 GCA_947581745.1 Candidatus Benthicola azotiphorus | reverse complement strand
TCACCCCTTCGAGAGCGGCGATCTCGACGCTCGCGACATGGAACCCCGTCCGCGATCCCGCTCCGTCCAGCGCCACGTCGCCGGCAGCCAGCCCCGGAACCACGCCCCGTCCGCTGAAAGAGAGGCGGTAGTCCTCGGGGGTGCCCGACAACGTGGCGCTCCCCCCGGACAGCCAGACCGTGTCCCGCATCCGGATCGTCAGGCCTGAGACCCGCACCGAATCGAGCTCGACGTCGTAAGGGAAGTTCTCCCCCGGCGGCGTCTCGGCGGCGTCAGACGTTGCATCGGGAGGAAGGGCCGAGGAGTCCGACGGCGCGGGCCGCACGTCGACTTCCAGGCCGTCCACGCTGAGCAGTCGTATATCGATCCGCTTGCGGAGGAGACCGAAGGCCCGCCATTCGACGATCACGCGGCTGGCTTCCGCCGCCACGGTGGGCGTGCCGATCCGCACGCCTTCGAGCTCGAATCGGTCCGCGAGGCGGCCCGACAAACCGCTCACATCGAGCTCCAGCTCGGCGGGCAGGAAGCCCCGCACGAGGGAAAGGACGATGCGCCCTCCGGCACCCGTTCCGACCAGGAACATTCCCGTGGCGGCGAGCAGGACGAGGAACCCGAGCGAACCGAGCAGGATTCTCCGGATCCAGCGGCCCCGGCGCCCGCCCTTCACACGCGCCGCCATCAGAAGTCCGGCCCGATCTGAAGGTGGAGCCTGAACTTGCTGCCTTCCTTCTGCAGTCCGAATGCCGCGTCCACTCGCACCAGGCCCACTGGGGAGATCCACCGCGCGCCGACGCCGACACCGGTCGCGACGTCGCCCGAAAAGTCGTTCAGCGCGTTGCCGGCGTCGAAGAACACCGCTCCTGCCCACTTCTCCAGGAACCGGTACTCGAGCTCCGCGCTGCCCACCAGCAGACTGTTGCCGCCGGTGACCTGCCCTTCCGAGTTCTCCGGACCCAGCGAGTTGTAGTCGTAGCCGCGAATGCTGCGGTCGCCCCCGGCGAAGAACCGTATGGAGGGAGGAAGCTGCGCGAACTGATTCGTCCCGATCCAGCCTGCGTCGAGCCGCAGCGTGCCGCGCGTCCTCGGGGCCAGCGTACGGATCGTCTTGAACGTCGCGGACGCCCGGAAGAAGCTGGCGTTCGACCCGAACCCGTCGACCGCGCCTCGGAGCTCCAGGCCTCCTCCGATGCCGCGGGTGGCGTAGAGGCGGTTGTCGGCCTGGGCGAACGTCCAGCCGACGATGGGCTGTGTCAGGTGCGACCTCCCGGTGTCGGCCGCCACGGTGAAGGCGTCGTCCTGGTACCGCACCGAGATGACCTCCCGGAGACTGCCACGGAGATGAGCCCAGCTCAGGCCCACGAACCCCTGCAGAGTCGTGCTTGTGACCCATTCGATCCGCCCGTACCGGCCCGTGATCGTCCACAGAGACGGAACGGGAAAACCGACCGGGATGTTGTAGCGCGCGGTGAGGCTCTGTTCGCTCGTCGAAAGGCGGGCGTCTCCGTCTGCGTAGTGCCCGCGTCGGTTCAATCGACGGAATTCGGTCGCGAACCGGATTCGGGGACCGGTGTCCGTGCCATAGCCGACGCCGACCTCGTACCGCTGCGTCTTGCGTGGCTGCGTCCGGATTTCGATCGGAACGCGAAGGCTGTCGTCGGCCAGGTCGCGGCGCGGCACGATCTCCACGTTGGCGAAGTACGTCGTACCGGTGAGGCCCGATTGCAGGTCACGAAGGTAGGAGGAGTCGTACGGATCACCCGGCTTGAAACCCAGATACGGCTCCAGAATGTCCAGGTCGACCCAGTCCTGGTCGATCGTGACCGGCCCGAAACGGAAGCGCGGACCGGTCGTCATGTCGAGCACGATCTCCGATCGGTAGTCATCGAGATCGACGCGGATGAAAGCCGAGTCCCACCGGGCATCCAGGTAGCCGCGGTCGGCCGCGAGCAGCTCGATCGAGGACTTCGCGCGCTCGTAGGCCGGGTGGTTCAGCGTGTCTCCCTCGGCGAGCGCTATGCGCCCCAGCGCGGCCTGGAACGCGCTGTCCTGCGCCGCCGCTCCCTCGATGCTCACCTCCAGACGGTCGACGAGGATCGGCGGGCCGCGATCGATCACGAAGGTGGCCGACCAGGGAGCGGTGTCCGACTGCAGCGACGATTCGACGCGCACCCGGTAGTACCCGAAAGGCTCCAGGGCGCGCTCGATTTCCTCCGGGGCCTGCTCGAACAGGCGGTACACGTGCCCGGGACGGACGACCCCGGAACGTGCGGCACGGACGATCCCGGTCACGGCCTCGACGTTGGCCAGGAGCGCTCCCTCGACGCCCGTGATCCGCACTTCCAGCTTCACGCCCTCGGAGGTCTGGGCGAACGCGGAAGAGGCCGCCGCGGACGCCCCCAGCACGAGTGCCGAAAGCGCGAGCGGCGCGAAGATACGACTCAGGAAGCGACCCGACATCGCGCCTCCCGCAACCGAGTCAGCCGACCCGGATGATCTGACTTCGGGCCGATCCGACGGAGACCAGGCGAATCGGCACCTCGGCCACGGTCTCGATTCGCTTCAGGTAGTGACGCGCGGCCTCCGGAAGATCCGCCCACGCGCGACAGGAGCCGGTGTCGACCCGCCAGCCGGCCTCCTTCTCGTATACCGGGCGCACCCGCTCGATGTCGGCCGCGCGCTCGGGGAAGTTCGCCGTCGCGACGCCGTCGAGCTGGTACCCCACACCGAGCAACAGCTCATCGAACGAATCCAGCACGTCCAGCTTCGTCACGGCCAGGCCGGTGAGGCCGTTGACACCCGCGGCGTGCCGCACCACGATGCCGTCGAACCATCCCGGCCTCCGCGGGCGTCCCGTCGTCGCCCCGAACTCTGCGCCCAGGTTCCGCAGCCGATCCGCTTCTTCGCCCTGCAGCTCCGTTGGAAACGGGCCTGCGCCCACCCGGGTCGTATATGCCTTGACCACTCCCAATACTTCGTCGATCAGGGTCGGTCCGATCCCGACCCCGGCGGCCGCGCCTCCGGCCGTCGTGGTGGAGGACGTGACGAACGGATACGTGCCGTGGTCCACGTCGAGAAGTGATCCCTGCGCACCCTCGAGGAGCACCCGTCCCCCGGCAGCGAGCTCCCCCCGGATCTCGGATCCGGAATCCGTTCCCAGCGCGAGAACGCGCGGCGCCACCGCGGACAGCTCCTCCATGACCGCGTCCGGGTCCGCGCGCTCGTCCACTCCGTAGAGGGCCAGCAGCGCGTTCGCCAGCTCCGCGCCTTCCCGGACCACCTCCCAGCAGTAGTCCCGATCCTGCAGGTCACACACGCGCAGGCCGTTCCGCGAGATCTTGTCCCGGTAGGTCGGACCGATCCCCCGCTTGGTGGTTCCGATGCGGTCCGGGCCCTTGGCTGCTTCCTTCGCTCCGTCGAGCTGCTTGTGGTAGGGAAGGACCAGGTGCGCTCTGCGCGAGACTCCCAGCCGGTTCTCGATCTCGACGCCGCGGGACGTCAGCATCTCGATCTCGTCGATAAGCGTCCTCGGGTCCAGCACGACCCCGTTGCCCAGGACGCAGCGCACTTCCGGATAGAGAGCGCCGGACGGGATCAGGTGGAGGATGAACTCCTCCTCGCCCACGAGCACCGTGTGGCCCGCGTTTGCCCCGCCCTGATACCGGGCCACCAGCGTCGCCTGCTCCGCCAGCACGTCCGTGATCTTGCCTTTCCCCTCGTCGCCCCACTGGACGCCCACGAGCACAACACACCGAGTCTTGTCGTCGAACAATTATGGCTCCCGCCCGGGTGGGCTGGTTGGTCAGATGCCTTGGGGTAGTCGGGACGCCAGGCCCGCGCTCTCGAGGGCCGCGGCCACTTCCTCGCGCTCGCGATCGGTGGGCGGGAGGAGTGGGGGGCGGGGGGCGCCTCCCACCAGACCCAGCAGGTCCAGGCCGTGCTTGACTCCCGCAACGCCGGTGCCGGCCACCACCTTCTTGTGCAGCGGACCGATCCGCTCCTGCAGGCGTCCGGCCTCGGCCGAACGGCCGGCACCGAACGCGCGGTAGAGCTCGCACGCCGCGCCCGCAGCCAGCAGGCCGACCGCGATGATCCCGCCCCGGGCCCCGATCTCGAGCCCGGGATAGAGCAGGGTTCCGGCTCCGACCACCACCGTTCCGCGCTCTCCCACCGCTTCGCAGACGGCGCCCAGATTGTGGATGTCGCCGGACGAGTCCTTGATCCCGACGATGTTCGCGTGTCCCACGAGCTGCCCGGCGAGATCTGGAACGATGTCCACCGGCACGAACTTCGGAACGTGGTACAGGATCACGGGGACGGGCGAGGCATCGGCCACCGCTACGAAATAAGCGTGGACCGCCTCCGGGGACATGCGGCCCCGGTAATAGGAAGGGGGCTTCACCAGGACCGCATCGGCTCCTTCGCGGGCGGCGAGGTCACACAGGCGAATCGTGGCGCGGGTGGACTCCATTCCGGTCCCGGCGATCAGGGCCATGCCGTCCCGGCGCGCCCGGGCGGCCACGGCCACCAGGCTCAGGATCTCGTCTTCGTCGAGCAGGGGCTGTTCGCCGGTCGATCCCCCGACGACCAGTCCGGCGATCGGATGGGCGCTCCACGTCCGGATGTTGGCGCCGAACGCCTCGAGGTCCGGGTCTCCCGTCGCCGGCTCGAAAGGCGTCGTGACCGGAAGAAAGACGCCGTCGAGGTTCACAGCCGGACATCTCCCCGCGTCGGCTCCGGCGCGCTTCCTCCCAGGGTCTGCATCGCGAGCTCGAAGTCGCTCGGGCTCGTAGCCGCCGACCGCGCGACTTCGTAGTCGACGACCCCGGCTCTCACCAGCTCCTGCAGGTGCTGTTGGAAGGTCTGCATCCCGTAGGCCTCGCCGCCGCTCTCCATCAGGTCCACGATTTCCTCGACGGGGCTCGCGTTGAGAATGCAGTCCCGGATGGCGCCCGTGACCCGCAGGATCTCCACCGCCGGTATCTGCTGGTCGTTGTCGCGCCGCGGCAGCAGGCGCTGCGCGATGATCGCCTTCAGGGCGTCCGCCAGCCGGATGCGTGTCATCTCCAGTTCCTCGTCCAGGAAGGAGGCGAGCACGTAGTTCAGCGCCCCCACCGCCGTCGGGGACGGCAGCGTCGAGATCACGAGCTGCCCCAGCTCGGCGGCGCGAAGGGCCGTGGCGATCGTGGCTCGATCCCTCATTTCACCGATCAGGATGACGTCGGGATCCTGCCGCAGAGCGGCCCGCAGCCCTGAATGGAACGACGCGGTGTCCACGCCGACCTCCCGCTGCGTCACCGTGCTCGCGTCGTCGGTGTGGAGGTATTCGATCGGGTCCTCGAGCGTGACGATGTGCATCTTCCGGCGCTCGTTGAGCCACTGGATCATCGCCGCCTGCGTCGTGCTCTTGCCCGTCCCCACGGCCCCGGTGACGAGCACCAGTCCGTGCTCGATCTCAGCGATCTCACCGATGACGGACGGCAGGAACAGCTCCTCGATCGTGGGGACCTTGGGAGGAATGACCCGCATGACGACCATGACGGTTCCGCGTTGACGCGAGATGTTGATCCGGAAGCGGCCCACGCCCTTCAGCGCCCAGGAAGTATCGTAGTCCCTTATCTCGTCGAACCGCTCCCGGTCCTTCTCGCTGGGGATGAGCTGCAACGCTATCTTCTGCGTCTCCTCTTCGGTGAACACCTGGTTCGAGAGCTTCACGACCTGGCCCTCGATCCTCGCCCGAAGAACGTCGCCCGCCTTGATGTGAATGACGTCGGCTCCGCGATCCACGGCCGCCTGAATCAGTCTCTGCACTTAGTAGCCCCGTGTCTTGTCGACCAGGTTCTCCATCCGGCCCCCTGCCAGGTAATGCCCGATGTTGCGAACCATGAGATCCGTCTGTCGCTCCCAGAAGCGGGGCGAGATCGACCCCGCGTGAGGCGTGATCAGCACGTTGTCGAGAGTCCAGAGCGGGCTGTCAGCCGGAAGTGGCTCCTCCCGGAACACGTCGAGGGCCGCGCCGCGGATGCCTCCCGAACGGAGCGCCACCACCAGAGCTTCCTCGTCCACTATGCTACCTCGGGACAGGTTCAACAAGACGCTGTCGGGGCGCATCCGTTCCAGCTCCGGCGCGCCGATCAGGCCCTTCGTCCCGCCGGTCTCCGGAAGACTCAGGACCACGAATTCGCAGCGGCCCAGGACGTCCATCAGGTCTTCCGGACCGAAAGCCTCATCCGCCGCTTCCGGCAACTCGCGGCCGATGCGCGAACGCACGGCCAATACCCGCATCCCGAGGGCCTTCGCCTTCCGACCGATCGGCCGGCCGATCCCTCCGTATCCGACGATCCCCACCGTGCTGCCGGCGACCTCGCGCTGCGCGTGACCGAAGCCCGCCATTTCGTCGTACGGCCAGCGCCGGTCCCGCTTTCCGCTTGCCGCCACGTCGAGCGCGCGCGAGAAATGGAGCACGGCCGCGATCGCCCACTCGGCCAGCGGATCGGCGTAGATGCCGGCTGAATTGGTCAGCACTACATCGCTCGCGCGCATCTCCTCGAAGAGGGACGCGCGCACCCCGGCGGCGGCGGAATGGACCCAGCGCAGGCGGGGTCCGGCGAGGAACAGCTGCCGGGTGATGCCGAATCCGAAATAGATCTCGGCCGCGCCGATCGCGCCGAGGACGGCGGGCGGCGTCTCCCTGCCCCCATCACCGCCGGCGAAGCCCGGCTCCTGCGGAGCCACGACCTCCCAGCCCGGCCCGAGCGCAGTCTCGAGCGCCGCGACGGTTGATTCCGGCATCGACCAGGTGGGATACCGGTCGGAGTGCATCCAGGCGACGAGTCTGCGCCGGACCTCGGTCATCTCAAGGGCTTCTGCGGGCGATCCCCATTCGGTCCCGCACTTCGGCCACCGTCACGCTCGCGATCGCTCGCGCGCGCCGGGCGCCCTCATCCAGTATCTCGGTCACCCGATCCGGATTCGCCCGAAGGTCCTCCGCGCTGTCGCGAATGGGCGCCAGGTGTTCCGCCATGTTGGCGGTCAGGCGGCGCTTGCAATCCACGCACCCGATCCCGGCCGTTCTGCACAGGACGTCGATCTCGGCACGCTCTTCGGTCGAGCTGAAATGGCCGTGCAGCGTGAACACGTTGCACACGTCGGGGTTTCCCGGGTCTTCGCGGCGAACCCGGGCCGGATCCGTGACCGCCATGCGGAGCACCGACCAGAGATCCTCTTCGTCCGCCAGCAGCGGGATCGTGTTGTTCTGCGACTTGGACATCTTCGACATCCCGTCCAGGCCCAGAATGCGCTTGCCGCCACCGGTCAGGGCCTGCGGCTCGGGAAAGTAGTCACCGAACCGCCCGTTCCACCGGCGCGCGATCTCCCGCGTGAGCTCCAGGTGCTGGACCTGGTCCTCTCCGACCGGAACCCGGTCCGCGAGATAGAGCAGGATGTCGGCCGCCTGCAGAACCGGGTAGTTGAGCAGCCCGGCGTTCACCGTGTCGACCCGATCGGACTTGTCCTTGAACTGCGTCATGCGGGACAGCTCGCCCAGCGGTGTGACCGTGTTGAGGAGCCAGGCCAGCTCCGTGTGCTCCGGAACGGCCGACTGCACGAACAGGGTGCAGCGCTCCGGGTCGACACCGGACGCCAGTAGTCCGATCGCCAGTTCGCGGATCCGGCCCGGCAACTCCGCCGGCTCGTAGGGAACCGTGACCGCGTGAAGGTCCACTATGCAGTAGATGCACTCGTATTCCTCGGTCAGCGCCACCCAGTTACGGATCGCTCCCAGGTAATTGCCGATGTGGAGCTCGCCCGACGGCTGGATCCCGCTGAAGACGCGGCTCTTGCCCTGAGTCATCGCGGAGTGTCTGATTCGTGTGAGCGTGCCCGGAAGATGCTGATTCTGGGCACCGTCCGGCGGGACGTCGGAACGTAGCCGGGCCCGATAACGCGAGCAAGCGAGTCAGTCGTTGAGCGATCACGCGCCGGAATCGAAGCCATCGGGAGGACTCGACGACGGTATCCTCCTCGAAACCGCACGCCGGGCGGCCGCCCGGGCGGCCACGATTCAGAGCGAGGCGCGAGGCCAGATGGACCCGTCCCGATGGACGGCGAAGGGACGATCCGACTTCGTCACGGAAGTGGACACCGAGTCGGAGAGGGCGATCGTCTCGACTCTGCTCGAGCGCTTCCCGGACCACCGGGTGCTGGCCGAAGAGGGCTCGGAAAACGAATCGGACCATGCAGAGTCGCCCGTCCGGTGGATCATCGATCCGCTGGACGGAACGACGAACTGGCTTCACGGTTATCCGGAATACGCCGTGTCGATCGCGGCCGAGGACGAGGCGGGATTGCGAGCCGCGGTCGTTCTCAATTCCGCCACCGGCGAGCTGTTCGAGGCCACGCGGGGCGGAGGGGCGCGGCGGGACGGCCACTCCATACGAGCCTCCGAGCTCGCGCGCCTCGACCTGGCCCTCGTGGGCACCGGCTTTCCGTTCAAGAAGCTGCACGTGCTCCCGGCGTACCTCGAGACGTTCTCGCGCGTTCTGCGGTCGACGGCGGGGATTCGAAGGGCCGGAGCCGCCGCACTGGACCTGTGCGACCTGGCATGCGGTCGTCTCGACGCCTTCTGGGAATACTGGCTGATGCCGTGGGACGTGGCCGCGGGAGCGCTGATCGTGCGGGAGGCAGGTGGTACCTTCGAACGAATGGCGGTGCAGGGACTCGAGACTGGAGAGCCGGGCGGGGCGGGCGATGGCCCCGCCGGGCTCGGACCGGGGGCCTTCCTGGGGGCGAACGGCGATCTGATCGACGAGTTTCGGCTGCTGGTCAATGGAGGCTTGCCGTAGAATGGCGTACTCCGTGAAGACGATCTACTACACGCTGCAGGGGGAGGGAGCGAACTCGGGTCGAGCCGCCGTGTTCTGCCGGTTCGCCGGCTGCAACCTGTGGTCCGGTCACGAAGAAGACCGACAGACGGCGATCTGTCCGTTCTGTGACACGGACTTCGTCGGGCTGGACGGCGCCGGCGGCGGGAGGTTCGGGGCGGCGACCGACCTCGTCCGGGCGATCGTGGAGGCCTGGCCGGGCGGTATCGAGCGGAGCGGGACGCGGACGCGGCCCCTGGTGGTCTTCACGGGAGGCGAGCCCCTGTTGCAGCTCGATGCGGAAGTGGTCGCCTCCCTGCACGAAGCGGGGTTGGAGGTAGCCGTGGAGACGAACGGCACGCTCGATCCGCCTCCGGGAATCGACTGGATCTGCGTGAGTCCGAAGGCGGGCGCTCCGCTCGTCCTGAAGACCGGCCAGGAGCTGAAGCTCGTCTACCCGCAGGACTCGGCCCCTCCGGAGCAGTTCGCGGACCTGGAGTTCGATCACTTCTTTCTCCAGCCGATGGACGGACCGCGGCTCGAACGGAATACTCGGCTGGCCGTGCGGTATTGCCTGGCTCACCCCCAGTGGAGACTGAGCCTCCAGACCCACAAGTTCATCGGCATCGAGTGAGACGAGGCGAATGGAGATCTGGAAGGAGTTCACTTTCGACGCGGCACACCTGCTGCCCAACGTGCCCGAGGGCCACAAGTGCCGGCGGCTGCACGGCCACACCTACCGGGTGCGCGTGTTCGTGCGCGGAGAGCCCGACGAAACCGTCGGCTGGATCCTGGACTTCGCGGACATCGGGGAGGCGTTCGCCCCGATCCGGGAATCACTGGACCATTACTATCTGAACGAGATCGCGGGGCTGGAAAACCCGACAGCCGAGGTCCTGGCGCGCTGGATCTGGGCGCGCCTGCTGCCGCGACTTGCCGGGCTGAGCCGGATCGAGATCCGGGAGACCTGCACTTCGGGGTGCAGCTACGAGGGCGACTGAGCCTCGAGGGCCGGCATCGCAGCCCGCCGAGCGTCCAGAACGGCATCTGCCAGCGGCTCCGCACCGAACCGAACCGGGTCGGTCGAAGGCAGGCCGGTCGCTTCACCGGCTCTCGCGATCCAGAGCCTCGCGTCTTCCTCCGGCAGGTCGTACGTGTTGGCCGACAGGGCGATCACCCGGCTCTCCAGGTCCGGCGCCGCCCACCTCATCGCCTCTTCGTACGCCGCGATCGCCACTTCCGGCGTGGGGAGCTCCAGCCAGTCGTACCCGCCTCCGAAGACGCGGCTGCGTCCCGGCATCCAGCAGAGGATCATCGCGTGCGGCATCGATCCGTGCATGAGGCCCAGAGTCACGGCCGAGTAGCCGGGGTGAAACAGGGACCCCTGTCCTTCGATCAGCACGACGTCCGCTCCTTGGGCCGCCTGAAGCGTGATCGTCTCCGCGGCACCGGATACGAAGTCGGATACCACGGCGTCGACCGGGATCCCGGCTCCGTCGATCACGATTCCGCTCTGGCCGGTGCCGGCGAACCGGGCGTCGACGCCACGGGAACGGAGCGCGCTTCGCAGCTCGAGGCTGGCCGTCATCTTGCCGATGTTGCAGTCGGTTCCCACGGTGAGCACGCGGAATCCGCTCGTCTCCCGGGCGCGACCGGTCCCTACGGGAAGACCGGCCGGCGCATCTCGCAGGTCCCTGAGGCGCACGCCGCGCTCACTGGCGCGCCGGACCAGCTCGGGATCGGCCGCCAGCCTCTCGTGCAGCCCGCTCCACACGTCCAGCCCCGCTTCGATCGCGTCCAGCAGAAAGCTACGATGCTCCGGTGGCAGAGTTCCGCCCCTGTTGGCGATCCCGACGAGCAGAGCCTGAGGTTCGCGTCCTGAGGCTTCGAGGGCTTGTGCGAGAGAGGCGACGACGGGGATGCCGCCGCCACAGCCGAGTACATCCCGGGCGGTGAGACCGGCGTGCCGCGAGTCGATCAGGGCGGCCACCCGGTCGGGCAGATAGCGCACCACGCTGGCCGCCGTCTTGCTGGTCTCGAGCCCCAGCTTGCCTTCGGCCAGAACTACGAAGATCGGTTGGTTCACGAGTGTCCGGGATCAGGGGCAGGGCCCGCGAAAACTACTCCTTCGTCTCAGCCTCTCCGCTCGCAGCCTCCTCCTCGTCTTCGTCCTCGTCGAGGATCTCCGCGTCCGCCACCTCGACTTCACCGGACGCGAGGGCCTTCGGCGGCGCCTCTGCGGAATCGGCCGGGCCCAGCAGACCCATGTCGCGCTTGAGAGCGAGCAGCTTGGCGTCCACGTCGGTTTCGCCCCCGGTCGACTCCAGCATCGCGAACTCTCGCGTCAGGTCGTCGCCTTCGAGCTCCTCGGTGACCTCGGCCGCCGCGAGTGCCTTGCGTTCGCTCTCCTCGACCTTCTCCACCATCTGATCGAAAGCGCGGAAGGCGCTCTTGTCCTGCATGCCGGCCATCGTCTCGTGGATGCGCTTCTGTGCCTGCGCCCGCTTCTGCTTCGCGATCAGGAGGTTCTTCTTTCGCTTCGCCTCCTCGATCTTCGAGTTGAGCTGGCGGAGGGAGTCCTTCAGCCGTTCGGTCTCGGCCCGGTGCTTCTCCCACTGCTCCTCCATTTCGGCCGCGTTGTTGGCGTGCTCCTGCCCCCGCATGAGGGCCTGCTTCGCCAGGTCGTCACGACCTTCACGGATCGCCAGGCGGGCACGGCGCTCCCATTCCTGCGCCTGCTTCTTCTCCTCCTCCATCTGCGCCCGCAACTTGCGCTCATCGGCGATGGCGACGGCCACTTCCTGCTTGGCCTGCGCCAGCTGCTTGCGCATGTCCTCGATGACCTGGACCAGCATCTTCTCCGGGTTCTCGGCCCGGGCGATGAGGTCGTTGATGTTCGACCGCACGAGGCGGGAGAGTCTATCGAAGATACCCATGGCTGCGTCAGTCCAGTGCGAGGTGCTGTGCGTGCGACGTCACCGCGAGAGAGAGGCTCTCCAGGGACGCGAGAAACTCCGAGTAGTCCAGGTCCTGAAGCTCGAGAGCATCGACCAGGATGATCTCGTCGCCTTCGAGGCCGTACGCCCCGTGGACGAGGTCGGAGGCGTTCAGCTCCAGCAGCTTCTGGAACAGCTGCAACCGGGCGTGGTCCCCTTCGGGCACCGCGCCGATGCTGGCACGAAAGATCACGAGAGGCGGCGACAGGCTGACCACGACCGCCGGGTGGTCCTCCTGCGCGTCCTTCACCGGATCCACGAGCCACATCGATTCCCCGATCTCCCGGTGATCCATCTCCGTACGGATCAGGAAGCTTTCCAGGTCTTCGCGGCTGATCATTTCATCTCTTCCTTACTGTGCGCGGGCGGAATGCCCGCCGGCTTGCTTTCGAGCAGGCGCGTGAGGAACTCCTGGTCCTCCTGGAGTCCATCGACCCGCTCCACCAGGTACATCACCTGCCGCTCGAGCTCCTCGAGCCGTCCCCCCTGTTCCGGCTCCGGCGGCAGCGACGGACGCGTCCCCTTCGTCTCGATCGCCTTCGCGATCGCCTGCCCGATCGGCACGACCACGAAGAACACCAGAATGATCAATACGAAGAAGTTCACGTCGCGCCGTGCTCCCGGTATCCCGATCGGTATTGGCTGTACGCGCGCCGGGCGCCACCGGTTTCGCCGAGCCCGCAGTGCGGCCGCAGTCATTCACGTTAACTCTGCGGGAGACGGGGATCAACGAGGCGTCGCGCCGCTGGATCAGAGCATGGCGCGCAGATAGCGGCCCGTATGGCTTTCGGGCGTCGCCGCGACCTCCTCCGGCGTGCCGGCCGCGATCACCCGTCCGCCGTTCGAGCCGCCTTCCGGGCCGAGATCGATGATCCAGTCGGCCGTCTTCACGACATCCATGTGGTGCTCGATCACGAGCACCGTGTTGCCGAGATCCACGAGTCGGTGCAGGACCTCCAGGAGGATTCGCACGTCCTCGAAGTGGAGGCCGGTCGTCGGCTCGTCGAGGATGTACAGAGTGCGCCCCGTCCCGCGCTTCGACAGCTCCGAGGCCAGCTTCACCCGCTGCGCTTCCCCGCCGGACAGGGTCGTGGCGGACTGACCGAGGTGTATGTAACCGAGACCCACGTCCGACAGAGTCGTGAGGTGCCGGTTGACCCGGGGGATCGCCTCGAAGAAGTCCACCGCTTCGTCCACCGTCATGTCGAGGACGTCGGCGATGCTCTTGCCCTTGTACAGGACCTCGAGCGTCTCGCGGTTGTAGCGACGTCCCCGGCAGACATCGCACGGAACGTAGACGTCGGGGAGGAAGTGCATCTCGATCTTCACGAGTCCATCGCCCCGACACGCCTCGCAACGACCTCCCTTGACGTTGAAGCTGAAGCGCCCGGGGCCGTAGCCACGGATCCTCGCCTCGGGGAGCTGCGAATAGAGCTGCCGGATCGGCGTGAAGAGTCCCGTGTAGGTAGCCGGGTTCGAGCGGGGCGTCCGCCCGATCGGACTCTGATCCACGTCGATGACCTTGTCCACGAGATCGAGTCCCTCGATCGCCCGGTGCGCCCCGGGCACCGTTCGGGCGCGATGCAGCTCGCGCGCCACCCGGCGATAGAGCACGTCCTCCACGAGCGTCGACTTTCCCGAGCCCGACACCCCGGTGACCGCGATGAAGCGACCGAGCGGGAACGTCACGTCGATGTCGCGCAGGTTGTGCTCCGCCGCGCCACGGATCACGAGCGCTTCCCCGTCCCTGCCCGTCCTGCGCTCGCCCGGAACCGGGATCTTTCGATCGCCGCGCAGATACGCGGCGGTCAGCGATCCCTCCGTGTGGAGCAGCTCGTCCAGCGGCCCGGAAACCAGCACCTGGCCCCCGTGCCGGCCCGCGCCCGGTCCCATGTCCACCACGTGGTCCGCCGCGCGAATCGTGTCCTCGTCATGCTCCACGACGAGCACCGTGTTTCCGAGGTCCCGCAGCTGGAGAAGCGTGTCGAGGAGCTTCCGGTTGTCTCTCGGGTGCAGGCCGATGCTCGGCTCGTCGAGGACGTAGAGAACTCCGACCAGCCGGCTGCCGATCTGCGTGGCGAGCCGGATGCGCTGCGCCTCGCCACCGGCCAGCGAGTCGGCCGACCGACCGAGCGTCAGGTAGCCGAGGCCTACCTGCGCCATGAAGGTGAGGCGCTCGCACACCTCCTTGAGGATCGGGCCCGCGATCTCCTCTTCGAGCGGTTCGTGGGAGGCCCCTGCCCTGAGCGCCTCGAACAGCCCGAGCAGCTCACCGACGGACAGGTCGACGACTTCGGTCAGCCGATGGCCATCCACCGTCACCGCGCGACTCTCGGCCCGAAGCCGCCCCCCGTCGCAGTCCGAGCATACGCGGGCCGTCATGTACTCGTGCAGTCCGCGGCGCACGCTGTCACTGTCCGTCTCGTGGTACTGCCGCCGGATCAGCTCGAGCACGCCTTCCCACCCCATCTCCGGGTCGCCGGCCAGGACGGCTTCCCGTTGATCGTCGGTCAGCTTGCCCCACGGACTGTTCAGATCGAACCCGTGCTTCGCCGCCAGGGGGGGCAGGTACTTCTTCGCCCAGCGTCCGGTCGGGACGCCCAGAGGCAGAATCACGCCTTCGAGGATGGAGATCCGCTCGTCGCCGATCGACAGATCGCGGTTCGGCTCGAGGCGCACGCCGAGGCCGTCGCATGCCGGGCAGGCGCCGTAAGGTGAATTGAACGAGAACTGCCTCGGCTCGAGCTCCGGGATGCTGATCCCGCACTGCGCGCAGGCATAGTGCTCGCTGAACAGATGGCGGCGGGTCGTCTCGCCATCGGATCCCTCGCCTTCCTCCCCGGAAGCGTACTCGAGCACTTCCACCGTACCGGCCGACATTCGGAGGGCGGTCTCGATCGAGTCCGCCACGCGAGCTCTATCCCCCCCTCTGAGAACCAGCCGGTCGACCACCACGGAAATGTCGTGATTCAGCCGCCTGTTCAGGCTCGGGGGGTCCGACAGCTCCACCAGATTCCCGTCCACCCTCGCCCGGACGAACCCCTCCTGCAGGGCCTCCTCGAACAGGTCCCTGAACTCTCCCTTCCTGCCCCGGATCAGGGGAGCCAGGACCTCTACCCGCGTCTCATCCGGCCACGCGGCCACCCGGGACGCGATCTGTGTCGCGGACTGGCGCCGGACCGGCCGGCCGCACTCGGGACAGTGTGGAGTCCCCGCGCGCGCCCACAGGAGGCGGAGGTAATCGTAGATCTCGGTGACCGTGCCGACGGTGGAGCGCGGGTTGCGAGCCGCGCTGCGCTGCTCGATGGCGATCGCCGGGGACAGCCCCTCGATCTGATCGACGTCCGGCTTCTCCATCACGCCGAGAAACTGCCGGGCATAGGCGGACAGCGACTCGACGTATCGCCGCTGGCCTTCCGCGTAGATGGTATCGAACGCGAGCGAGGATTTTCCCGACCCGGAGAGTCCGGTCACCACGGTGAGGCGATTGCGGGGAATCGTCACGTCCACGTCGCGAAGGTTGTGCTCGCGCGCGCCCCGTACGATCAGATCTCCCGAGCTGTCCCGGTTCACCCGACCGTCTCGCCGCGCCACAGGTCCTCCAGGCTCTCGCGCTGTCGCACGACCTTCCATCCTCCGTCGTCCACCAGCACCTCCGCCGGTCGCGGGCGAGCGTTGTAGTTCGAGGCCATCACGAACCCGTAGGCCCCCACGTCGCGCACGGCCAGCAGGTCTCCCGGCTGCACGCCGTGAAGCCGACGACCGGTCCCGAGCTTGTCGCCCGACTCGCACGTGGGGCCCAGGACCTCGACCGTCTCCGGGCCCTCCAGTCTGCCCTCCAGCGGCTCGATGCGGTGCTGGGCGCCGTACAGGGAGTAACGGCCGAAGTCCGTGAAACCGCCGTCGCACACGAGGGCCGGGTGACCGTCGCGCTCGCGTCGGTACAGGACTCGCGTGACCAGCGTTCCGGCGCGTGCCGCGATCGAACGGCCGGGTTCGTACCGCGTCGTGAGGCCGCTGCCCGCGAGCCGCTCGTCCACTATCCGCACGAGGTCGGCGGGCTCCAGGTCCGATCCCGTGTCCCCGTAGGCCACCCCGAGTCCACCGCCCAGGTCCAGCTCGCGCACGGGCCTTCCGCTCGCCTCGAGGTCGCCGACGATGCCCAGGAGGACGTCGATCGCCGCCTCGTAGGGTGTCAGCGAGTCGAGGCCGGAGCCGAGATGGAAGGCCAGCGTCGTCGGCCTGAGCCCGTCCGTCCGGCTGAGCGCCTCCCAGGCGTCGCGAATCTCCGACGGACCGAAGCCGAACTTGGCGTCCGCCCGCCCGGTCTCCAGCGAGGGGTGGGCACCGGCCCGGATACCCGGGCGCACCCGGAGGCCGACACGCGCGGGGGCGCCGGAGAGTGAAGTGCTGGCCTCGATCGCAGCTTCCACTTCGTGGGCCGCCTGAAGCACCACCAGATCCAACCCGCGGCCGATCCCGACGGCCACGGCCTGCGGAGACTTGGGCACTCCGCCGAGCACGATGCGGCCCGGCGCAATCCCGGCCGCGAGAGCGCGCGCCATCTCGCCCACCGTCGACGCCTCGAACCCGATGCCGTGCGAGGCCAGCCGGGCCAGGACAGCGAGGTTGTAGTTCGCCTTCACCGCGTAGCACACCCGTGACGGATCACCCACGGCCTCGACCCAACGGCGGACATTTCCGTCCAGCACCCGCGCATCGTATACGTACGCGGGCGTTCCATGCTCCCGCACGATTTCCGCCAGAAGCTGGGGATCGAGACTCGGCTCGGGTCTGACGGTCAACATGCTCGCTCGGCTTTCACTGAGAACCCGCGAAGGCGCGCCGGTCAGCGGGGAACGAGGATGCGGCCGGCGAGCGGCTCGATCTCGGCTTCGATCGGAGTCTCGCCACGCGGCTCGCCGTCGATCTGCGCGGCGACCGGCGGATCGGACTCGACCGTGATGCGGCGCGCCTGCAGGAAGATCATCCGGTCGTCGCCCGCGTAACGCTGGAACACCACGCGGGTCAGCATGGCCGCCATGTCCGGCAGGTGGCGGGGCGAGAAGATCGCCACGTCCAGCAGTCCGTCCTGGAACGAGGTCCGAGGGGCCACCTTGAGCTCCACCGGCAGCCCGCCTGCGCCGATGATGCCCGCGTTGGCCAGGAGGACCATGGAGGCCTCGATCTCGATCTCCTCGTCGTCTGCCACGATCCGATAGCGGGTCCGACTCGGCGTGATCACGTGCTTGAGCCCCCCGACGAAGTAGGCCAGGACGCCGAAACGGCTCTTCAGCTCGGACGTGGCGCTCGCCATCACCTCAGCGTCGAGCCCCGCCCCCGCTATCAGCGCGAAGTACTCTTCACCGATCCGTCCGAGGTCTATTCTCTCGACCACGCCCTCCACCGCGACGCGGACGCTGTCCTCGAGCGACACGGGAACTCCGAAGTTCAGCGCCAGCTGATTGCCCGTGCCGAAGGGAAGCAGGGCCACGGGCACATCGCTGCCCGCGGTGCCACGCAGGGCCAGGGCGATCGTCCCGTCCCCTCCCGCGGCCACCACCGCCTTGCACTTCGCCTCGACGGCCGCTCGGACGACCCGCAGACCGTCCTCGACGCTCGTCGATTCCACGATGTCGAACGGTACCCGGTGCGAGGCGAGCGCCCCGGCGATGCGACGACGCAAGGCATCTCTCTGCCCGCCCGCCGCGTTGGGGTTGAGCAGCACCAGGTACCTGTCTGAGTCCGAAATCGGATAATCAGACGCCACGTCGGGCGATCTCCTCGAGTCGCCGCACCCGTTCCTCCGTGGGAGGGTGCGTTCGGAAGAGTCGGCTCAGGCCGCCGGTTCTGAGCGGGTTCACGATGGCCAGGTGGGCGGCACTCGGGTTGAGCTGCATCGGCTTGCGGCGGGCCTCCGCCTCCAGCTTCAGCAGAGCGGAAGCCAGCGCATCCGGTCGACCGCTGATCTCCGCGCCGATCCGATCCGCCCGATACTCGGCGGTGCGGCTGATCGCCATCTGGATCAGCATGGCAGCCAGAGGCGCGAGGATCAACATCAACAGGCCGCTCAGCAGGCCGCCCCGGTCGTCATCCCCGCCGAACCAGAATCCGAAACGCGCGAGCATGACCACGGCGGCCGACAGCGTGGCGGCCACGGTGCCGATCAGCATGTCGCGGTTCTTGACGTGTGCGAGCTCGTGCCCGATCACGCCAGCGAGCTCGTCGGCGCTGGCCACCTGCAACATCCCCTGCGTCACGCAAACGACCGCGTGAGCCGGGTCGCGGCCCGTGGCGAACGCGTTCGGCTGAGGCGACGCCGAGATCGCCACCGCCGGCATCGGGAGCCCGGCTCGTTTCCGGAGATCATCGACCATGTCGTACAGACCCGGCGCCTCGTTCCGCTCGAGGGGGCGGGCCCGGTACATGCGGAGCACGGCCCGATCGGAAAACCAGTACGCGCCGAAGTTGAACACGACCGCGAACGCCAGCGCGAACATCATCGCCGATCGACCGCCGAACCAGCCGGCGATGGCCATGAACAGCGCCGTCATGAGGGCCATCAGGCCGAACGTCTTCACGTAGCTCATTCACCATCCTCCAGGGGATCGAAATCTACTGTCAGAAGTTCCAGTCCCGGAAGAGCATCACCCCGTACGTCCGCCGGCTGAAGGAACTGAACGAATAGCCGTACGACGCGTAGCGCCGGAAACTGTCCTCCGTCACGAACTCGAGCCGCCAGAAACCGGAGAACGACCACTCGAGACCGAAGCCCGGCAGCTGACCTCCGAGCGGCTGAGTCGCGCGCACGAACAGTTCCGGTGTCAGGTAGCGGCCGATCTCGACCTCCGTACCGTACAGAAGGCTGGTCGTGTTTCCGGAGTCGATCGTGCCCGCCTGACCGGTGGATCGGATGTCGAAGTAGTCCACGAGGCCGACACCGCTCACCAGCACCTGCGAGAACTGGTTGCTCACGGTCCCGAGCAGGCTCTCGCGAACGAGGGAGGCCGCGAACTCTCCCCCCTCGGCTCCCGCCCCCAGGCACGCGGTGGAGAAGAGGAGGAAGCAGACTTCGTCCGCCGCCGGAAGGGGAGGATCGCTCGACGTTTGCAGGGTCGGCGCCGTCGCCGTTCCCCCGATGTCCACCGTGATCGTAACGGGCCCGAGCTCCGACCGGGTCTCGTACTGCGCCTGGATGTCCAGGTTCGGGTCCATGCCGGGCGCCCCCGTGAACGTGATGGAACCACCGGCGATCTGGAGCTGCCTCGAGTAGAGGCTGGACAGATCGGTCCCCGAGCCCGACACGTAGCGGTATTTTCCGCGTGGCAGGTTCAGGGTCCCGAAGGCGACGAGGTCGCCGCGAGCCCGATCCATCTGCACGTCCAGCGTGCCGGCGAGCTCCACTTCCAGGGCCTGGGATCGCAGCCAGAAGTCGGGGCCGACCGTGATCTCCGCGTTCATCCGCAGATTCTGCATGAACGGATTCTGTGCCCGCTCGAACAACCGCTGCTCCATCACGAGCGTCGTATCGATCAGGGCCGTCACCGTCGGGTCGGTGAGATCGACGGCCTGTCGCATCCGCATGAATCGCTCGGCGCGGACCTGCCCCTCGGAAACGCGGAAGGTGCCCGTCAGCTCGGGAGACCGGTACGAGCCTCCAAGGTGCCCCTGTCCGTCGAGGAGGAACGTCGCCATCCGCCGGTCCATGGCCCGGAAGCGGCGCATCAGGATGGTCAGGTCGAACCCGAGATTCGTCGGCTCCCTGGTCTCGATCGCCCCGCGCATCGAGGCCGAGCCGCCGGCCGAGGAGTTGAGACTGGCGGATTCCAGCACCGCCCTCGTGCCGTCGAACGTGAGGGAAGCCGACACGTCCTCGAATCGCACACCCAGGTACGCCAGGGTGGCGCCCGCGGCGGTCAACGTCGCGGCCCCCTGCATCTGTAGATCATCCGGTTCTCCCGAGAACTCGATGCGGCCCGCTCCGTACCCGCTCACATCGCGCAGGCTACCGAAGGCCAATTCCAGCGGTTCTATGGGGAGGCTGTCCGCCTCCAGCACGAGGCGGAGCGGATCCGGGGCGAGGCGGTGCTCTCTCTTCCTGAGGGCGAGGTCCGTGCTGATCGAGCCGTCCAGCCGGCCGAGCAGCATTCCGTTGTCGCGCAGTCCGATGCCGAGGGTCATCTGTCCATCGGCGTAGTCGGCGTCTCCCTCCAGGTTCTCGTACTCGAGACCCCGCAGGTTGGGATCGGACACCTCGAACGCCAGGTTCCAGCGAGGATCGTCTGCGGTGCCGCGGAGGCTCCCTGACGCATCGAGCACACCTCCGTAAGGAAGCGCCTCGTCGGGGACGGCGAACAGGCTCGCGAGATCGAGCCCGCTGATCTCCACCGTGAGATCGGCCGGGCCGCTGTCCGGGACCGCGCCCGCCACGCGGAAGACCGCCCCGTCGGAGCCTCGCATGTGGAGGCCGCTCGAAGCGAATCCCTCGTCTCCCCAGACGATTTCCGCGGGATCCGCGAGAGTCAGCCGTTGTGTGCCGAGAGTGGTCGCCAGTCGCTCGAGCGAGAAGCGCCGCTCCGCGGCGGTCCAGCGGAGCCGGGTCCTCGCATCCACCTGCAGCGCCGATCCTCTTCGGGCGAACAGGTCGAGCTCGCTCGCCGCGCTGTCCTGACGCACCCACAGGACCTCGACGGTATCGAGTGTCGTTCCGGCCCCCTCCAGCTGCCAGAGCGTGGCGCTCGCCGTGAGTCGGTCCATCACTCGGGGGTCCTCGATGTCCACCGTCAGGAGAGCCGAATCGGCCCGCCAGTCGCCGTATCGCAACTCCCGTCCGTGCAGTCGCCCACCGAACGAGAAGTCGTGCACGTTGCCGTACAGGACGCCGAGCGCCTGCATCGATCCTGCGAGAGTATCGGGAGATGCCGTGCCGGACGGGGCGGCGGCACCGCGCTCATCCTCCAGCTCACCTGGAAACGCGGCGAACAGGCCCTCGAGGCTGGTGTCCTGCCGGGCCGGATTGCGACCCGGCACGATCCAGCGGTTCCACGCCGCCAGGTTCGGCGCGTCCACGTCCAGGATGAGCGACCCGCTCGTCTCCTCCGCGAGCCCGAAGCTGCCCCGACCCCGGACGCGACCGGCGTCGGTCTGGATGGCGAACGTGTCGGCCGTCGCCAGCCCCTCCGACAGAGTGAACTTCAGCAGGCTGGAATCCACGGTCGCACCTTCCACGAGCGACCTCAGGATCGTGAGGTCGAAGGTCGCCTCCAGCGTTGCCGGGTCCGTTCCAACTCCCCTCACCCGTCCCTCCACGGCGAGCCGAGTGGCCGGAGCCTGCCCCACCCATTGACGAAGCTGGATGTCGCGGGCCGTCAGCCGGGCGTCGTACCGACGTTCCTCGGCCATCAGGTCGAAGCGCCCGTCGAAGTTCACCAGCCCGCGAGGCGTCCGGAGATCGGCGATCACCCGCAGGTCCGAGAACAGACCCCGGGCCGACAGCGGTCCTCGGACGTCACCGACCAGCTCGACGTCGGAGGGCGCGTAGGGTTGCAGCGCGGCCAGGGACAGCGGGTCGGCCAGGAATTCCACGGTCACGCCCGGCTCGTCCTCGAGGACCACGCTCCCGGAGCCCGACAGGTGCGACACCTGGCCCGTGGGCAGCTGATGGGTCAGGTCCGCTTCGAAGTCGAACCACTGCCCCACCGTCCCCGTCAGGGTCGTCCTCCCTTCGAGGCGTCCGCGCAGCGGGTGCGTGATGCCCACGACGGCCGTCCAGCGGGGCTCGAACTCGAGGAACGTCAGCTCGAGGTTCTGCATGTCCCGCGGTTCGATCAGGGCGAGCCCGCCGACCGCCGTGACGAACGACGGCCTCACCTCCCCGTCCAAATCGGCGAGAGTCAGATCGGCGTGCATCTGAATCAGGTCCAGCGGCCCATCGCCCGTGACGGTCCCGGTGATGTACCCGTCGATCAACGGCTCGCGCTCCAGGACCTCATCGACCAGCCGCAGGCGGAGAGGCTGCAGGAGCAGGTCGAGGCTCTCGAATCGTGGCATCGGCTCCAGAGCGAGAACGAAGGAGCCGCGCGCTCTCGAATCGCCGACGCTGGCGTCCGCGCCGGACACGTCCACCACGATCACATCACCCCGCGTCGACAGATCGATTCGAGCAGGTCCACCTCCCTGCCGCGGCATCGGCACCGGCAGCCACTGCAGGTCGCCGAACGCGATCGGGTCGGCCTCCAGTCCGAATCGGAACTGCTCCGGATCCCCCGGCACGACCCACCCGGAGCCTTGCAGGGCGGTCTCCTGCGTCTCGAGCGTCTCGATCTCGACGGCAATGGTGTCGCGGAACGTCGCGCTGCCATCGAATCGACGGATGTCGAGCGTCTGGGTAACCACCGATGCCTCGGTGGCCAGCCCCGTCGCCTCGATGCGGAAGGGCCGTATCGGATCGACGAGCCGCAGAAGCGGGAAGCCACCCGACAGCGAGTCGAGGCGGATTTCCCTCGCCCAGCGATCCGGCCCGAGTCGAACGACCCGCCACAGCTTGTCTCCGCGCAGCCCCTGGGCGACCAGCGAGTCCCGCGCCGCTCCCGTTTCGTCGGACGCCCAGGGCGTCGTCACGAGGAGTGAACCCCGTCGGATGTTCAGGTCCGTCAGAAGAACTTTCGTACGGCCCGAACCCGCGGCTGAATCCGGCGCGGACGACTCCCCGACCGCCGCCGAGTCGGGCGTCTCGTCCCCGAACAGGCGGTCGAAGTTCCAGGAGCGATCCGGCGCCTGGACCAGCGAGATCCTCGCGCGCTCGACGGTGACGGCACTGAAGCGGTAGGTCCCGATGAGAAAACCGAGCGGATTGTAGCTCACTCGAACGCTGTCGAGCTCCACGAACGGAGTGCCATCCGACTCGAGGATCTCGAAGTGGGCCAGGTGCGCCCGCGTCAGCATGTTGCCTCCGAGGATCGGACCGACCCGGACTTCTCCGTGCACCACGCCGGCCAGCAGCTCCTCCACGTGCGAGGCGACGACGGCGCGCCCCACCACGGTCTGACTGAGCAGGATGATCGCTCCGGCGGCCGTCAGGCTGGCGAGGCCGACCAGGAGGAGCATGGATCGGCCGACCACCTTGATCGCCCGCCACAGGGGCCTGGGCATCCCCAGGGGGCCGTGGGACCACGGGTCCCGGGACTCGGCACGTCGACGATCGCCGCTCACCGGCCCGCGCGCCTCAGAACGCCTCGCCGATCGAGAACTGGAACCGCAGGCGGCGCCAGAGCTCGGTCAGGGCCGAGGGACCATCGTACGTGAAGGGATCGTATGCGACGGGCGAGGGCAGTTCCACGATCGAACCGTCGTCCAGGACCACGACGACCTGCTTCTCTTCGGTGCCCGTCGGATTGTATCCCACGTCGAGCCGAAGCGGACCTACCGGACTCCGGAACCGGACTCCGGCTCCAGGCGTGGCCACCACGGGCGTCCGACTGTCGATCGTCTCCCACACCTGTCCGAAGTCCACGAACGCCGCCACGGTCCATCGATTCCCCGCCTTGAACCGGGCCTCGACGCTCCCCTCGAACACCGAGTTGCCGCCCAGGGGACGCTCGCTGAACGTGCCCGGAGAGACACTGTCCGCACAGTCCTGGAAGTCCGGGTACGCCGTGCAGTCCCCTTCGTCCAGGACGAGCACCGTGGGTCCCAGCAGGTTCGTCCCGAAGCCTCGCACACTCTGGGGTCCGCCGGCGAAGAAGCGCTTCTGAGGCTGCACCACGGCATCCGTCGTGATCGTGCCCTCGAAGATGTTGCCGGTGTAGGGCAGGATCGCTCCGGCCCTGATGTGCGCGCCGGCCACGATGGTGGATGACAACCGGTGGAACACGGCGCCGTCGACCGTTCCGCGGGAGTACTGGTAGTCCGACAGAGTCAGGTCACCCGCCTGCTCGAGCTCCACGGCCACATACCAGCCCCGGGTCGCCTCGAACGGACTGTCGGTCCTGTCGTAGGTCCACAGACCCGTCACCGGAGACAGCCAGTTCGCTTCCGTCAGCACCTGGATGTCCTCCGGGTCGCACACGCCGAAGTTGACGCAGAAGTAGATGTCGGCGGATTCCTCGGCGAAGGACGTCAGGGTCGGCTGATACGACAGGGTCAGTTGCATCGCCCGTTGCAGTCGACGGCTGAACGAGACCTGTCCGCCGACCGCGCTTCTGACGTACAGGTCGGGCACCGTCTCGCGCTCCGCGAACACGCTGGCTCGCAGGTTGTTCCGGCCATCGGAGAACACCGGCTGCTCGAATCCGACCTCCAGCAGGTAGTTGAGCTTCTGGTACACCTCGTTCTCGCTCACATCGGTACACGGAAACTGGCCTTGCAGCTCGCCAGCGAGAACGTTGGAGACGCGGCCGGTGAAACGCAGGATGCGGGCATCTCCCAGGAAGTTCCGGTATATCAGGTTCGCCTGTGCCTGCACGCACTCGTCGGTCTGCAGCCCGAGTCCGGTCTGGAGCGACCGCTTGGGCGCGGGCGCCACCTCGACCCGGAGGTCGATCAGCGTGTCGGTGTCCGAGCGCGGCTCGGACGAGATGTTCGCCCACCTGAGAGCCTGGAGGCTGTACAGACTGCGCTGGCTCTCGACGATCCGATCCTCCCGGAACCAGTCGCCGGATCGAAACCGGAGCAGCTCCCGGATCACCTGGTCTCCGACCTGGCCCGATCCGACGATCCGGATGTTTCCGACCCGGACGCGGGGTCCCGGCTCCACCCGGAGGACGACGTCCGCCTCGAGAGTCTCCGACGGGATGAAGTACTCCCGCAGGACCTGCGCGTGGACGTATCCGTCCTTGCGCAGCCTCTCCGCCACTCGGCGCTCGCCCTCTCCGAGGGCCACGAGATCCAGCCGATCGCCCACGGCCAGGGGCAGGTCCTGCCGCACCACGGTCGAGTCGAGCAGGCCTTCTCCCCCGACCACGTCGAGAGAGCGGATCCGGGTAGGCTCTCCTTCCGCCACCTCGAACTGTATTCGCACCCGGTCACCCTCACGGGCGATCGTGGTGTCGACCGTCGCCGCCCGAAAACCACGCTGCCGGTAGTAGAGGCGCAGTCGAAGCACGTCCAGAGGCAACTCGCCCTCGTCCAGGTACTCGCGGATGTGGGCGACCCCCCAGTCCGTCAGCGGACACAGCGGAAGCGGGAACACGAACAGGAACGTCCGGCAGTGCGTCGCGTCCGTGAGGATCGCCTTCCCGAGCACGCCATCCGGGAACGCCTGGTTTCCGTTGAACGTGATCTGGACGACTTCCGGATCCGCGAAGGTCTGGCCGGCGGCATCACCGGCGCCGATGGCACCCAGGGCGACCCCCACGGCGATGACGCACCAGGCCTTTCTCACCGGGGTGAGGTCTCCCCGTGCGCGGGACTACGCAGGCGGTACATCAGCCACACGCCGAGCCCGATCAGTCCGATGCTGATGACCTGCGCCAGCGAGAGCATCCCGAAGAACCGGTCGTCCTTGGCCCGGAAGAACTCCACGACCAGGCGCTCGCATCCGGCGAGCGCCAGCCAGAGGGAGAACAGCCAGCCGGCCCGCCGGTCACGGAAACGGAGGCGCCACAGAAGGAGGAATATCAGCAGCGAGATCCCTACCTCGAAGAGCTGCGTCGGATATACGGAGAGCACCTGTTGATCCGGAATCGCGGCCGGAACGTCGACCCCGAAGGCCCGCCTGAGATTACCGGCCGTGGAAGGTGGCTGCCCGTTCGGAAACGCGATGCCGACCCAGCTGTCCGTCGGTCGGCCGTAGTCGTCTCCCACCAGGAAGCAACCGACGCGGCCGAGCGCATAGGAGAGCGCCAGCGCGGGAGCGACCACGTCGGCCATCTCCGAGACCTTCTGGCCACGCCGCCGGATCATCCAGATCACGCCCAGAGAACCGCCCATGAGCCCGCCGTACCACACGAGACCGGCCCGGCTGGTCAGCATTCCGATCGGATCCCGGACCGTGAACGGCCAGTTCAACAGGACGTAGTAGAGCTTGGCTCCCAGGATGCCCCCCACGAGGGCGCCGAGCAGGATGTCGCCGGCCAGCTGCTCGTCCCTGCCCCCCCTCGCGAGCTCCAGCCGGATCACCTGGTAACCCGCCAGGAA
>CANPVW010000207.1 GCA_947581745.1 Candidatus Benthicola azotiphorus | reverse complement strand
GAGACCCGGGCCTTCGCCGCCCATGCGGCGAGGCGGTCGGGCAGGAAGAGCTCGGTTCGCCACGTCGCGTCCGCGTCCGCCGGGAGGCCCTGTCCGGCGTCCATCCCGAAGTGCAGCCAGGTCCTCTCCGCGAGGTAGGGGTCGAGAAGCTGGCGCATCGTCGTCCCCGGGTCCGTCGTGTCGGCCAGCAGGCCATCTCCGAGGACGCCCTCGAGCACGTCCCGGATGCGGGTCGCGCAGTTGTCATAATAGAAATCGTAGCGATAGTAGGCGTTCTCCGGCAGCGCGTTCCACTCGAGGAAACGGAAGATCCGTTCGCGCTGCGTCGCGTCGAGCGCCAGCTGCTGTTCGATGATCGGGCGGCCTTCCTCGGCGGGATAGTAGGCGACCATCCTCTCGAAGTCCTGCCGCGTCAGCCGATAATCGAGAGCGCCGTAGGCGAACACCGCCGCGAAGACGAGAGGGTTTCCGAAATCAAAGGTCCCGTAGTTGTAGGCCGTGTCGATGCCCCGCCCCGGGTCGTACACCCGAAGCGCGTTGTGCCCGAACAGAGAGTAGACCTTCTCGCCGGGCAGGATGGTGACGAGCGAGATCCGCGCCGCGTCGGACAGGACCCGATCGGGCGCGTCGGACCTGGCGCCGGGCTCCTGGGCCCACCCGGTTGCGGCCGCCACGGGTGCCAGGCCGAACACGAGCCCGATCGCCACACAGCGGATCCGGCCTCCGGGACACCCCATCATGCTTGCGGCTTCGCGCGGTGCAGGACCCACCAGGCTCGAGCCTCCTCGTCCGTCCAGGCATACGCCGGTGCCAGCTCCGCGAGCTGCGAATCGAGCTCGTCGGCCGAGCTGATGCGGGTGCCGGGGTCCTTTTCCAGGCACCGCAGGATCACCCCGTCGATCTCCGGCGGCAGGTCGAGCTCGCAACGCTCGGACGGCGGGACCGGCTGGTCCCGGATGTGCGACGCGAGCATCTCCATCGCGCCGGTGGCCGGGAACACGGTCTCCCCCGTGAGCAACCAGTACGCCACGCAGCCCACCGAGTAGATGTCCGACGCCGGTCCGAGCTCGTTCACCTTGCCGGCGGCGGCCTCGGGCGAGCCGAAGGCCGGCGTGCCGGCGAACGTGCCCACCTGCGTGAGATGGGCGGACTTCATGCTGTGAAGTTCCTTCACCAGTCCGAAATCGAGGACCTTCACATAGTCGACGTCCCGTCCCTGCCGACACAGGAAGATGTTGGCCGGCTTGATATCACGGTGGATTAGACCCTGATCGTGCGCTTCGGCCAGCGAATGGCACACCTGCCGGAGGATGTGGATCACGCGGGCCGGGGGCATCGGACCGTAGCGCCGAACGAGCCCGTCGAGATCATCGCCGTCCAGCAGTTCCATCACGTAGTAGAAGGAGCGATCCGGGGTGATCCCGTAGTCGTAGATATCGATCGTGTGCGGCGAGCGAAGTCGCGCCGTCGCCTGCACCTCGCGCTGGAAGCGCTCGATGTAGTATTCGGCATCGGAGCCGCTCGTCCCGGTTGCGCGGTCGCTGCGGATCAGCTTGATGGCGGCCGGCCGGGCGAGCATCTGATGCTTGGCTCGCCACACCTCTCCCATCCCACCTTTGCCCAGTCTCTCGGTCAGTTGATACGAGCCGATCCTGCGGGCGTGTGACAGGGCGCTGGAGAGCCCGTAGATCCGGCGGGCCGAGACGTACGCGAGCCCGGTCGCGATGGCGGCCGAGAGGATCAGGGACGGCACCATCGAGCCGCCAGTCGTCAACAGCAGCCGCGCCTCCTCCGCGGGAAGGGCCGAGGCGGCGGCAGCGCCACCCACGTAATACCAGACCAGGTTGAATCCCGTGGCGATCGCGGCGCCGACGAGATGCTCTCTCGGCCGCAGCGGCACGACGTTGGCGAAGAACACCACCCAGAGGGTCGTCCGAGGGACGCCGAGGAGAATGCCGCCACCCGTCCCGGCGTTGGGCCAGTAGAGGAACTCGGTGGCGAGGATGGCGCCGACGGCCACCTCGAACAGGACGCTCATCGCGGGGAACCAGCCGGGGGGCAGCCCGCGCAGTCGACACGCCGCCGCAACCGACAGGCCGAGCAGGATGAGCGCGACCCGGGCGCGCAGGTCGATCGCAACGTGGCTCTGCTGCTGGGCCGGGAGGACGAAGTAGGCCGCCAGCGCGATCAGGCCGATCAGGGCGAGAACGCCTGCGATCCAACCCAGCCGCAGGTAGCTGTCGCGCTGGATCTCGGCCATCAGACCCCGGAATCCGGATTCTCCCGGGCCGTCCTGAGCGGTGCGCGCCGTCCTCTGAGTACCGGCCTTCTCGACTCGACGCTCCGTCAACGAGCTCTCCCATCTCGATGTGGGTCCGCGGGTGGCCGCGCGGCAGAGCCTAAACTAGTTTGGCGACCGTCGCCCTCACCACCACCCCCGGAGAGTCGAGTTTGTCCACCAGAGTCCTTCACGGGTACATGCGCCGCTCCTGTGTGTCGGCACTCCTGGCGTGCGCGGCCTTGCTGTCTCTGGCCAGCCCCGCGCCGGGTCAGGACTCGCAGTGGTGGACCAACCAGTACGGAAACCGCGCCCGCCTGCTGGGAGGGGCGGTGATCGGGAGCTCCAGCGACCTGAGCGCCGTGTACTACAACCCCGGCGGGCTCGCCCTCGTCGATCAGCCTGACGCCCTGCTGACCGGCTACGTGTTCGAGCTCGACAACCTTTCGTATTCGGGCACGCTGCTCGAGCGGGTGGAGCTGTCCAGCACCCGCTTCAGCGCGGTCGCCGGTTTGATCGCCGGGCAGATTCCGTTCAAGTTCCTCGGAAGCAGCAAGCTGGCCTACTCCTATCTCACCCGCCACAACCTCGAATACCGTTTCAACACGGGGGGCACGGCACCGGGAAGCCGCATTCCCGGCTTCGAAGGCATCGGCTCGCTGTCGGCCTCGCTGACCTTCGCGACGCGCCTGCGGGAGTACTGGGGCGGGCTCACCTGGTCGGCGCCCGTGGACAGGTTTGGTCTCGGCGTGAGCACCTTCGTGGCCAACAGGAGCCAGCGGCTGTTCGATCAGACCAACATCACGGCGGTGGACGAGGCCTTCGGTGTGGCGTCCCTGGCCAGCCAGCGATCCTACGATTACAGCAACTGGCGGATCCTGTGGAAAATCGGATTGAGCACGTCGTTCGAGCGCTGGAACGGTGGAATCACGATCACGACTCCCAGTGTTCGCCTGTTCGGAGACGGTGACATCGAGTTCCAGAACACCGCCGTGCTGCCGGGCAGCCAGTCGGTGACGAACACGTTCCAGAACGGTCTCCCGGCCCGCTATGCCTCCTCGTGGGCGGTCGGGGCGGGCGGGGCGTACAGCGGCAGGGACTGGACGGGGCACATCTCGGTCGAGTGGTTCAACCGCGTGGATGTCACGGTTCTCGACGGCGAGCCCTTCCGTTCTCAGACGGACTCGACGTTCCTCGTGGATCCCGACGTGACCAACGTCATGAAGGGGTTGGTCAACGTGGCCCTCGGCATCGAGAAGAAATGGAGCGACACCTATTCGGGCTACGCCTCGGCCTACACCGACTTCACGGGTTCCCGGACGGGAGACGGATCCGCGACCACGACCACGCCGTGGAATCTGTGGACGGTCGGCGCCGGGGCGATCTTCTCGGTCGGCCGGTCGGAGTTCACGGCGGGACTCACGTACAAGTTCGGCGGA
>CANPVW010000206.1 GCA_947581745.1 Candidatus Benthicola azotiphorus | reverse complement strand
CGGGCCTTGGCCACTGCTGGATCCCGAACGGAGCACCTTCGGGGTCGACCAGGATCGCGGCTTCCCCATCGCGCACGGCCTCGGGAGGAAGAAGGACCCTCCCTCCGAGCTCCTCCGCGCGTGCCGCCGTCGCGCTCGCGTCGCTCACCGCAACATATGGGAGCCAATGAGGCGGGGTATTCCCCGGAAGCTGGTGAATGCCGGCCCTCGGCCGTCCCTCACTGGACAGGGAGTAGAACACGGGCGGTCCTTCGACCGTTTCGTCGACTCGGACGTCCTCCTCGGACGCCTCCGCCAGCCGAGAGGGGAGGCCCTCGGAGCGGTATCCCAACAACTCAGTGTAGAAGACCAGCGCCGCAGCCGCATCGGTCGTCCACAGCTCCGCCCACAGCCAGTCGCCGGACGTGAAAGCCGGTGCGTCCGCCGGATCACCCGAGCTCGAGTGCAAAAGCACGAGGTAGGAACCCTGCGGATCCTCGATCACGGCGTAGCGACCCCGATCCGGAAGATCGGACGGAGCCGCGGTCGTGGACGCCCCCAGGTCTCTTGCCCGGGAAGCGGCCTCGTCGACATCCGGGACGGACACGGACAGCAGCCACAGCGGCGACTCTACCCGGTCGGGATCTACCTCGAAGACGCTCCCGATCGCCCGCCCATCCCAAGTGATGTTCCAGGAGCGGCCCGTGTCCCCACCTTCCAAAGGTTCAAACCCCCAGCCGAATAGATCTCCGTAGAATCGGCGTGCGGCGCCCGAATCGTGCGTCAGCAGGTCGTGCCATACGATCTTGCCGGTCAGCATCTCGGGCGCCGGCCGCTCAGTCAACGGCGGGACGATGGGCTTACCCGGGTGTGGCGCGGCGCAGCAGGCGATCGCGATCGTGCTCAGTGCCACGATCGCGGCCTCGATCCGGCCCCGGGAATGCGCCTTCAAGTCTGCCTCCATTCCCGTGTCCATGTTCTATTGCCCGCACGATCGACCCGCGGCATACTCGCTCCAACCACAGGGGGAGCGCGACATTGATTATAAGACTACGACATGGGCGCCGGTTTCGCCCCCCCACTTGCAGCGCTCTCGCTGCGGTGATTCTTACGATGCCGTGGCTCGCGCCCGACCTGGCGGCCCAGAGCCCGGCCCCCGGCCTGATGAGCGTCCTCGGGACCGAGCTCGCCCCCAGCTCGCCTGGAGCGACGATTCGCATCGTGGCCGTCGGAGACATCATGATGGGCACGGCGTTTCCGGATTCGACCTACCTGGATCCGCGGATCGTCCGCGGCGTCCGGGCGGAGGATCTGATCGGGGCCGGCCTGGTGGATGTCCTCCGATCGGGCGACGTCACGTTCGGCAACCTCGAGGGGGCGCTGTTCGACGAGGGTGGCGAGTCGAAACGATGCAGGAACATGGACGCGTGCTACGCGTTCCGGAGTCCGGAGTGGTACGCCGACCTGCTGGCGGACATGGGTTTCAACCTGATGTCGCTGGCCAACAATCACAGCGGTGACTTCCTCGAAGCCGGGCGGGAGGCGACCATGTCCGCCCTCCAGAAAGCCGGGATCGGGTATGCCGGCCTGGCGAGGCCGGGACCTGTCACCACCACCCTGAGCCTGGCGGACGGCACACGGGTGGGCCTCGCGGCGTTCTCCCCGAACAAGGGAACCGTGAGCATCCACGACCTGGCGGGGCTTCGCGGGATCGTGGCCGACCTCGACCGTACACACGACGTCGTGATCGTATCGTTCCACGGCGGCGCCGAGGGAGCGCAGAACACGCACGTAACGCGAGAGCCGGAGGAGTTCTACGGCGAGCGACGGGGCAACGTGTACGAGTTCGCTCACGCGGCCATCGATGCCGGCGCGGACGTCGTCCTCGGCAACGGCCCGCACGTACCGCGGGCCGTCCAGATCTACCGCGACCGTTTCATCGCGTACAGCCTGGGCAACTTCTGGACCTGGAAGCGATTCAATCTCAGGGGCCCCAACGGACTCGCGCCGGTGCTCGACCTCCACGTGGACCGAGAAGGGCGGGCCCTCGCGGCACGCGTGCTGAGCGCCCGTCAGAGCGATCTCGGTTCCCCTCGCCTCGACCCCGCCCGCCAGGCGATGGAGCTTATGGGGAAGCTCTCCGCCGAGGATTTTCCGGAATCCGGTCTGCGTTTCTCCCCGGACGGCGTGATCGACTGGGACCGGGGCGATGCAGGAAGTGAACGTCAGGAAGGAGCGCCGGAGGGACGCGAAAGAAGGGATCCGGGGATCTAACTTTGTAGTGCAAAGTACTTGACAAGAATTTCATATCCCACTATACCTACCCTCATGGAGAATCGCTTGCGCCTGGACGACGCCCCGGTGCCGACCACGGCCCTCAGCGACCGTGCGATCGAGAACCTGAACTTCATCCGCCGGACGATGGAGGCCTCGGGCACGTTCACCGCGGTGTCCGGCTGGGGCGTGATCGCGATGGGGTTCGTCGCGCTGCTGGCAGCCGCCTACGCGACACGCTTCCCCATGCTCGCGGAGCGCCTGCTCGTCTGGGCGGGAGCCGCAATAGTGTCTTCGGTCGCCGGGGGCTTCGCGATCGTCCGCAAGGCCCGACACCGCCGGGAGTCGGCACTTTCGGGACCCGGGCGTAAGTTCGTGCTCAATTTCATGCCGGCGATCGCGGCGGGAGCGGCGCTCACGGCCGCTCTCCTGTCCACCGGGATCGGTGTGCTGATTCCGGGGATGTGGCTGCTGCTGTACGGCACGGGAGTCGTGACGGGCGGGGCGTTCTCCGTCCGCGTCCTGCCGGCGATGGGGCTGGTCTTCATGGCGTTCGGCGTCCTGGCTCTGGGAGTCCCGGCGTGGGGCGAAGCGCTGATGGCGCTGGGCTTCGGCGGTCTGCACATAGCTTTCGGGGCGATCATCGCGTGGAGGTACGGTGGCTGACAAGAGGCGGGCCGCGGCCCGCGCAGTGGATTCGGAAGAGACGATGAATGGGCAGTCGGAAACACCGTCCGGGGCGGCAGCGAGTCTGGTCGCACATGGCGGACCGCTCGAGCTGGACGGACTGATTCACGAGCGCATGCGACTCGGTATCGTCAGTGCCCTGTCGGTGAACGACCGCCTCGCGTTCACGGAACTGCGCCAGGTGCTCGACACGACGGACGGAAACCTGAGCGCTCACGCGCGCAAGCTCGAGGATGCGGGCTACATCGAATGCCGCAAGTCGTTCGCCGGGCGGGTTCCCCGCACCGATTACGCCCTGACGGCCCTCGGCAGGGCCCGCCTGGCCGATTACCTGGCGCACATGGAAGCACTGATCCGGATGACGAGACAGGGCTGATATCCGGTCCCCGAAACAGGCGGACCTGAAGGAAAACGGACGGCCGCGAGCCGTCCATTCAAACGACTGGAGACTTTGTAATGCAGAGTACTCTACACCCACTGGCGCCGGAAGGTCTGCACGTCGGCATCATCATGGACGGCAACGGTCGGTGGGCCGAATCGGAGGGTCGGTCGCGGTCCCGCGGTCACGTGGCGGGAGCGAGAGTCGCCCGAGCGGTCGTGGAAGGAACGCGATCTCTCGGGATCGGTGTGCTGACCCTGTACGCGTTCTCCTCGGACAACTGGAAGCGGCCGGCGGGGGAGGTTCGCTCCCTGATGCGCCTGCTGCGCGCCTATCTGCGATCGGAGACCGAGCGCTGCCTGGAAGACGGGGTCCGCGTGGAGGTCATAGGGCGGCGCGACCGCCTGCCGCCCGTGGTCGTGAGGGAGATCGCGGCCTCGGAAGGCCTCACCGCACGGGGAGACCGCCTCCTCCTGCGACTGGCCATCGACTACTCCGGCCGTGACGCGATCCTCGCCGCGGCGCTGGCGGCCCCGTCCAGCCGCAGGGAATTCGCGTGGTGCCTCGATCGCGCGATTCACGCCCGTACGCCCGCGCCGGAGCTGGACCTCCTGATCCGCACGGGCGGCGAACGCCGCCTGAGCGACTTCATGCTGTGGGAGAGCGCCTACGCCGAGCTGGTGTTCCTGGAGGTGCCATGGCCGGCGTTCACCGTCGGACATCTCGAGAGCGCCATCCGGGAGTTCCACTCCCGGGACCGCCGCTACGGAGGAGTCCGCCTGTCCAGGGACCCGTCGCCGGACCCTCGCCGGAACCGTCCGTCCGTCCGGCCGGCCCGGGACCCCGCGCCGGGTTCCCTGCCCCGCGCCGTCAACCACCTTCCCCGGAGCTGATCATGAGACTGCTGCTGATTCTCGCCGTGGCCTGGTTCTTCGTCACCTGCACCTCCGGTCCTCCGGAGCCGCCGAGAGACTTCGATTGGACGACGTGGTCGAACGCAGCAGCCGGCTACTCGATGGACGTACCGAACGTCTACGAGCCGGACGTCGAGGATGGAGGGAATGCCGTCTTCTTCCGGTGGAACGGAACCGTGCCCGTGAAGGCCTACCTGACGGACCTCGAATCGGCGAAGCACCACGGGCTCTGGGTGGGGGAGGAACCGACGGGCAGCGCGACCCTGGGAGGCCTGCCCGCCGCACGGTACGACTACACGCACTGCGACGGTCCGTTCTGCTCGCAGATCGTCTCGTTCGTGGTGGAGCGAGGCAATCGCTGGCTGGCGCTGGAGTTTCGTGCGGACCGCGAACTCAATCCGGTGAATCAGCGCATCCTGTCGTCGTTCCAGCTCCTGCCAGCCGAAGCGGGCGGCTGAGAGCCGGAACGGAGATGCGGGGGCGCTCTGCGGAACGCGTCCCCGCGACCGCCTCCGGCCCCGGTTCCTAATAGCTGGCGTAGACCTCGTCGCCACCCGAGTCGTCGAAGGTCAGCACGTCGTAGGAATCGCTCACCGGGCCTTCCATTCCGGGTGAGCCCCGCGGCATGCCCGGAACCGTCAGCCCCTTCACGTCCGGTCTTTCTTCGAGCAGGCGCGCGATTTCCGTCGCGGGAACGTGTCCCTCGATCACGTAACCGTCGACCACCGCCGTATGACAGCCCTGATGTCTCGGTAGAATGCCGAACTTCACCTTGATGGGCGCCATGTCGGGAACGTCCTCCGTCTTCACCTCGAAGCCGTTGTCTCGCAGGTGACCCACCCACGATTCGCAGCAGCCTCAGGTGGGCGACTTGTAGACGGTGACGACCGGCAGGGTCGCGGCCGTGGTCTGGCCCGTCGCCGCGGCAGCGGATGCCCTCGGTGCGTTGTCGGCGCTCGCATTGGCCGGGTCCCCGCCTCCACACGCCGCTGCCAGTCCGGCGGCGAAAGCCAGGACCGTGCCGAAGGCCATGCCGGATCTTCGGTGCATGATCGACCTCGTGTGCTGTGAATGGTCGGCCCGCCCGGGCCACCTCGGAAGGCCCGTCGGACAGGTCCTGTTCGGACCCTTCCAAGTTGATTCCGGCTCACCCGCGTGTCCAGCCCGCGACGCGTCGCTTCGGAGAACAAGCACGAGGATCCCCGTCACCACCTCACGCCGATCGCGGATGTCAGGAAGCGCATCAGCGGCTCCGCATCCGCGCACATTCGGACATAGGCAGTGACGAAGTCGGGCCGGCCGGCCGTTTCCTCTGACAGGTACCGGATGCCGATGAAGTCCTTCCGCATGAGATCTTCGATCGCGGGATGCTCCGGGGGATATCCGCGTGGCGGGCGCTTGAGTGACTCACCCTGGAGCTCGAAGCCGGCGGCGACCACCGCGTCACGCGCCTCGAACCAGCGATCCGGCTGCTCGGCGATCGCGTCGCGGATGTTCTCCAGCGCATCACGGGCCGGGTGCCAGCAACCGGCGGCCATCAGGACGTTGCCGGGCTGAAGGTGCAGGTAGAACCCCGGGGCGTGCGCGTCCTTCCCGGCCTCGTGCCGGAACTGGACCGCGGCCCACGTCTTGTAGGGGCTCTTGTCCTTCGAGAATCGGACGTCGCGGTGGATGCGGAACAGCGATCCGCCCGACTTCCGGTCGTCCGCCACCACGTGCGGACTGATAGACTCGAGCGGATCGGCGATGTCCCGGATGAAGGAGCGGAGCGGCTCCCGGACATCGTTCTCGTAGCGGGACCGGTTGGCCTCGAACCAGGTCCGGTCGTTGTTCTCCGCAAGGTCCGACATGAACGTGAAGAGATCCTGCGTGATGTGCCCCCGGCGTGGTGTCACTCGATCCTCCCCGCCGGTCGAGCCGGCGAGCCGCTTCTCGCGCCCGGCCGGGCGCTCTCAGGCCCGTTTCGAACCTCGTCACACACGAACCGTCGTGTCAACGTGGACCTCCCACTCCCCGACGAGCTTGTTCCAGTGTAACTTAGGGCGGTTCTTCGAAACCCCCTCTCGAGGAGGCCGCCAATGCCGCGCCAGCGTAGGTACACCCTGATCGCGCTCGCGCTACAAGTCGCGATGGTCCTTCTGGGCCAGGTGTCGGATACCATACTCGAGCTGTCGGGCGTGTTCGGGATGGGCATCCCGCTGATCGTCGGGTGGCTCTACGCGGCTCGGCGAGGTCTGTCTCTCAAGGAGGCTTCGATCGGTGGCTTCATGATCGGGGCCGTGGGTGCCGCTGTCGGACTGATCGTGGCGATCCCCCTCAACGGCGACTCGTGGGGACTGCTCCCACTCGGTACCCTGGCGTCCGCCTTCACCGGCTGGCTGGGGGCGACAGTAGGCCGCATGGCGAAAGTGCGAGGTCGGTCTCCCGAGGCGAGCTAGAGGGTCCGAGGCTGCCTGCCGAAGACGGGCACGCCCATCCCCCCCCCTATTCGACCTTCTTGAACCGGATCGGGTCGTAGAACGTGACCTCCAGGCCCGTGACTTCGCCTTTCTCGTCCAGCTCGAACCTCACGAATGACCGCGCGGGCATGTCGAAGATCGGGTGTCGCCAGGTCACGCGGAACACGTCGTAGTGCCAGTGCTCCAGGTCACCCAGGTGCCTCGGATTGTAGTCGAACACGAGGTGGTCATCTTCGAGCCGCACCCGGGCGTCGCCTGACAGGGGCTCCGTGTAGGTCCCGGTGTAGGCTTCCAGCGGAAGCGAGGGCTCGGTGCCCTCGACCCGTAACTCCTGAAGCCTCTCCTCTTCCTGTCGGGCGCGTTCCTCTCCCTGGCGGCGGAATCCCAGGTAGATCTGGTTCCAGTCACGCTGCGGCTCGCCCAGGTACATGTCGAGGATGCGGTACGTGATCGCCTGGGTGGGCGCGTCCGGCGCATAGTTCGTGAGGACGATGACCCCGAGGTCCTCCTCCGGCACGAGCGTCTGGAGTGATATCATGCCCGTCAGGCCTCCAGAGTGGCTCACCACCTTGCGGCCCTCGTAGTCCGAGACGAACCAGCCGAAGCCATAGCCGTTGAACCGCCGGCCGAGGTTCTCGGCCGCCCACTCCGAGACGCCGAGCGGGTATTGAATGCGCTGCATCTCCCGCGCCGTCCGCACCGCGAACACCCGGCGGCCCTCGAACTCACCTTGCCGCAGGTTGGTCCGCATCCAGCGGGCCATGTCGACCACGTTCGAGTTGATCCCCGCGGCGGGAGCGACTCCGTCCACGTCGTCGTAGTCGACCGCCCGGAGCTCGCCCTGAACGACCTCGTGCGGAGCGGCGACGTTCTCCAGTCCCGCCAGGTCGCGCACCGACGTGTTGCTCTCGTTCATGCCCAGGGGCTGGAAGATCCGGGTCGCGATCATCTCGTCCCACGACAGCTCCGAAGTGGCCGGAATCAGCTCTCCGGCCACTAGGAACATCAGGTTCTGGTATTGAAACGAAGCGCGGAACGAGCCGACCGGCTCCAGATACCGAATCCTCGAGATGATCTCCTCCCGGCCGTTCGTCGCCCCGATCCACAGGTGGTCTCCTCCGAAGGTGGGAAGCCCGCTTCGATGCGTAAGCAGGTCGGTCACCCTGATCTCGCGTGTGACCCACGGGTCCCACATCTGGAAGCCCGGCATGTGATCGATGACGCGGTCGTCCCAGCCGAGCGTTCCCTCCTCGACCAGCATCCCCAGCGCGCCCGCGGTGAATGCCTTCGAGTTCGACGCGACGGCGAACAGCGTATGCTCGTCCACCCGTTCGTCGGTCCCGATCCGGCGTACGCCGTACCCGCGGGCGAACACGAGGCTGTCTCCGTGCACGATCCCGACCGCGAGGCCAGGCGTCGGCCAGTCCTCCATCAGGTCGCCGATCCACGCGTCCAGGGCCTCGAGGTCGACCTCCTGGGCTGGCGCGCGGAGCGGAAGAACCGGCAGGACGAGAAGTGACAGGGAGAAGAGAAGAAGGGCCCGACGAGCGCCGGATCGGAGTGTCCCGACGAGAGATTCCGGCATTGCGCCTCCCAGGTGGTTCGGATCGATGCCGCTCGAGCGGGAGACAATATAGGCACTCACCGGGACGGGGCATCCAACCCCCGCCGGATGGCCTGTTCAGCCCGCTGGTGAGCCGGTTTCCGCTAGCCGCGCACCCTGAACTGGATCGGTTGCGCGATCCACACCCCGACCGGCCGGTCGCGGCAGGTGGCCGGCGAGAATCTCATCTTCCGCGCGACCTCCTCGGCGACCCGGTCCAGCGGAGCGTAGCCACTGGACTGGTGCACCTGGCACACGCCCGGGGAACCGTCCGACTCCACGTACACCCAGAGCAGGACCTCGCCTTCGATCCCGGCGTCCCTGAGTTGCGGCGG
>CANPVW010000205.1 GCA_947581745.1 Candidatus Benthicola azotiphorus | reverse complement strand
TGCGCTGCGGCGGGTCAGAGCCGGGAGGAACGGGAGCCGTGCCTGTCGGCCGCCGGTCGGGCCTCTGATCGCCTCCGTCGGAGGGTGGGCGGTCTCTCATTCTCGACTGCCTCTCGACTCGGCGTCGAACCCGGTCGACCGCGGTGCGCCAGTCGACCCCCTGACGCATCTGTCGACGGATCGCGGCCGAAAGGCCCAGCATCTGATCGCCGCCGGCCCTCCGGTCCATCGCCGCGTTGACCAGTTCCAGCGCGTTGTCGGTCGGCACCCCGGCTTCGGTCAGATCGCTGAGGACGATGATCGGAACGGCGACGTCGACTCCTTCCCGCTGCCGGCTCGCCAGCGAACGGATGGCATCCGCGGGCACGCCTCGGCGAAGGGCTTCCGCCGCCGATGCCACGCCCGCCGGCCGACCGCCCGGACCCAGCAGGGCCGTGGCCTCCCGCAGTCGGACGGCGTAGGCGTCCAGCGCGGAAACGACCCGTTCCGGCGGGTAGCCCTTCGCGATCCCCTCGAACGCCTTGCTGGCGATCAGTCCCGGCGGCACCCCGGCCTCTCGAGCCTCGCGAGCGATTTCCCTCACCCGGGCCGCGTACTCCGGCGGCATGGCGTCTTCCAGCCGGCGCGCGCCGACGTCCTGTCCGAAGAGCGACAGCGGCGTGACCAGCAGGGTCGCTGCGAACGCTGCGAACACCGTCCACCGCAAGGGAACGGCTCTGCATGGACCCGGCACATGTCTGGTTGCGCTCATGGTACTCATCCCATCGGGCGAACGCGGTGCGCGTTTCAGGCCCTTCATGTTCTAGACGACACGTCTGCCTCGGGCGTCACATCCGCGGTGGAATCCGGATCATCCACTATGATCGTCGCCTGCACTTCTCCCCACTCGTCTTCCGCCACTCCAGGAGCGTCGGCCGGCAGGTACCAGGCGCCATCGACCTTGAACCCGAAATGATGGACGCCGGGCGAGACGGGCAGCTCCAGCACCCACACGTCGCCGTCCCGTCGCATCGGGACCGTCGACCAGCCGGTGAAGTCCCCCACGCACTCGACCAGCATCGCGTCCTCGGCCTTCAGCTCGAGGACCAGGGTCTGCGGCGCGCCGTCCACCACTCTCCACGAGAGCTCCGGTACCGCACCCAGCTCGGCGAGCCCCATGCTCACTCCAGCTCCTACCCCACCCGCCGCCGGTGAGTCGAGGAGCGGGTCGGGGCCGTACTTTCCGCCCGACGCGTAGAAGCTCGACCTGGCCCCCGTGCTCACCCGCACGCCCGCGACGACGGAAGCCTCGCCACCGTCAGGCGTGTCCCAGACGGATCCCTCCGCGTAGAAGGTCCCACCCGGCGAGCGCACCTCCAGTCCCAGCCGGCCGACGACATAGCGACCCTGGGGAGTATCGTACACCGCGCCCGCCAGGCGAGGAGTGAGCATTCCGAGCCCTTGCTCGACTTCCGCCGTGCCGCCCCAGGCCCAGAGGTCCGTGGCGACGGGAAAGCCGACCTCGAATACGCGCCGACCGAACCGCGTATCGCGAACGAACGTCTCGATCACCGTCACTTCGGAGGCTCCGATCCCCCCGTAACCGGCCAGACGGACCATGGTGCGGGCGGATTCGAAGCGAATCTCGGGTTCCGCACGCGCGAAGGCAGCCCGGTACGGCACTGGATCTCCCACCGTGAACGCTTCGCCCGCAACGGCGAGTCCGATCGACAGGACCGGGGAAACCGGCTGCGACCAGCCGCCCCCGGCCAGGACCGAGACCCAACTGGCGCCACCTTCGTTCAGAGCGAGCCCGCCGAAGCCGGAGGCGTGAAGATAGCCGCCGGAACCGAATGGCCCGGCGAGCCGCAGCCCTCCGTTGACATACGTGCTCGCGATACCGGCGCCGCCGGCCGGCGGAAGCGAATACGAAGCGCCGAGGTCCAGGTCCAGCAGAGCCTGCCCGTCGGCCGGCCCGGCGCCGAACAGGCAGAGGGCGGCCGCCATCGATCCGGCCTTCCGCGCCCCCGACAGGCGGCGCACGGCCGCGGCCGCGGTCTCCCTGCTCCAACGAAGCGAGGGCTTCAGGTCCCGCTGACCGGGGATACGGCCACGATCGAGTTCTTCTGGCCGAATCCATCGTCCTGGTAACCCGCGGCGTTCGGGTCGGTGACCCAGTCCGAGCCGTCGATCACGAACATGTACTCGTGCACGCCCGGAAGCAGGGGGACCCTCCCCGACCACACACCATCGCCGTCCGCGTCCTCGAGCTCGACGGTTGGCTGCCATTCAGTGAAGTCTCCGACCAGTTGGACCGTTTCGGCCGAGGGCGCCTCGACGACGAACTGAACGTACACGCGGGATTCGGGGATCGCATCACCACCGGGGACCCCGAGCACCGTCACGATAAGGAAGAGGCCCGCCAGCACCGCCAGGGCGGCCGCGGGCGGAACGGGCACGAGGCGAGGACGCAGCAGCCAGGTGATCCAGGCCGGACGGGCCCGGCGGCCCGCGGAATCCAGGGCTGCCAGAATGCGCGTGTCGAGCCCGAGCGGCGCACCCGCCGGCGACGCATCGCGGATGTCGTCGATCAGGGCATTCCACTCCCGGGCTCGCGCCCGGAGTTCGAGCGGCAGATCCTCGAGCGTCAGCTCTCCGTCCAGGTACGCCTGCAGCCGGTTGTCCATTCTCAACTCCCGTATGCCTGGAGGAGCGTCTGCAACTCCTCCCGGGCCCTGTGCACCCTCATCTTGAGAGCCGGTACCGAGACCTTCAGCGTCCGCGACATCTCGATGTACGACCACCCCTCCACGTGCTTCATCAGAAAAGCCTCTTTCTGCTCCGCCGGGAGGTGCGCGAGCGCCCGCTCGATCTCGTCCCGCACCCTTCCCAGATCCGCCTCGCGCTCCGGATCTCCGTCCGGCGCGGGAAGGCCCGGCATCTGTTCCACGCCGACCGTTTCCCGCTTCGCCTTGAGGAAGTCCTTGCAGGCGTTGGCAGCGATTCGAAAGAGCCAGGCTCCCACTCTGTCCGGGTCCCTGCACTTCCCCAGGTTGCGGTGCGCCTTGATGAAGGCGGACTGCACGACATCCTCCGCGTCGTCCCCCCGCCCCGTCATCCTGACGGCATGGCGGTAGAGGAGGTCCTGATAGCGGCGAACCAGCTCGCCGAACGCCGGATCCGATCCGCTCAGCGCTTCGCGAACCAGATCCGCATCGGTAACGTTTCGGATATCGGACCTCGCATCGGGTTTCACCATGATGACGACGGACGGCCCCTGACGGTCACATGTCCCCGGTCCGCGGACCCTCCCGTTATCCGTGGCAGTGACCGCGGAATCGTGGTAGTATCTCGTCCATGCCCACGATTCACGACATTCCGACGCCCGCACTGCTGCTCGACATCGACGCGCTGGAAGGAAACCTCCGGCGGATGTCGAGTCGATGCAAGGAGCTCGGCGTCCACCTGAGGCCACACGTGAAGACGCACAAGTGCGTCGAGATCGCGATGGCCCAGCGTGCGCTCGGAGCCCGTGGGATCACGGTGTCCACCCTCCCGGAGGCCCGGGCGTTCGCCGACGCCGGATTCGACGACCTAACGTGGGCTTTTCCGGTCATCCCGGGCAGGCTCGACGAAGTGGCGGCGCTCGCCGGTCGGGTCCGTCTCGGCGTGGTGGTCGACTCGGCGCAGGCGATCGACGGCCTGATCGACAGCGGCCGGACTTATCGGGTGTGGCTGAAGATCGACTGCGGCAATGGACGTGCGGGAGTCGACCCGCGGTCGTCCCTGCCGTTCGATCTGGCCGCACGAGTGATCGACGGTGGACTGGAGCTGGCGGGGATTCTCTCCCACTCGGGTGACGCCTACCGTGCCGCTTCGAGGAGCCACATGGCCCGGATCGCAGAGGCGGAGCGAAGCACAATGGCCGCCCTCGCGGCGGAGCTCGAAGCTCGGGGCATCCCGGTGCCTGACGTGAGCGTCGGCTCGACACCCTCGATGTCGGCGTATCGGACTCTGGACGGAGTGACCGAGGCGCGCCCCGGAAACTACGCACTGCATGATTATACGCAGGTCGTGCTAGGCTCGTGCTCGACGGCAGACTGTGCGGCCACGGTTCTCACCACCGTCGTCTCGACCAGCAGCGCGCGTGGCACTTGTGTGGTCGACGCCGGCGCTCTCTCCATGTCCCTCGACCCCGGACCGGCTCAGCTGGGGCGGCGCAGTTTCGGTGAGGTCCTCCATGAGGGGACTCCCGGCGGGCTCCGGCGAAATGCCCGATTGACGTCGCTCAGTCAGGAGCACGGAGTCATCTCCAGGACGTTCGATGTAGGCACCCGGCTTCGCATCCTGCCGAACCACTCTTGCCTCACCGTGGCCTGTTTTGAGGCCTTTTCAGTGATTCGGGGAGGCGAAGTGGTGGATTCCTGGCCTATCCTCCGGCATCGCTGATCTCTCTCTGGCACGCGAGATGCAAACATCGGGCGTCGGAAGCGTCCGGCGTACGTGTTTTCCGGACCGTAACAGACCCGAGTGGCTGCGCCCCGGCGACTCGTGGACCCCGTCGGGAGGCGGGGTGAGCGATGCGGATGGAGGCATCTCGATGGCCAGAATCGGCGAAGCCGATCGAGAGCACAGCGGGCATTACCTGTCGGCCGTAACCGCCGTCACGGTGGTTGTCGCCGCGATGGCCTGGTTCAGCCAGAACCGGACGTTGGCCACCGCGGCAGGGGCGCTGGGCCTCTACGCCCTTCATCTCCTCAGCATCCGCTTCCTTCTCGACAATCAGAAGCGTCAGCGCCAGGTCCTCGACGCGCAATGGGAAGTCCTGCAGAGGTTCATAGACACCACGGAGGGCAAGGACGATTCCGAGCCCGAGGATCTCGTGCCCGCCATGCCCGTGGACCGCGAAACGCCTGAACGTCTCGAGGCGCCGGTCTTCACGTCCTCAGCCGATCGGACCGTCGACGCCCCTCACCGGAGCGCCACGCGGAACGCTCCGAAGGAGCCCCCACCGGAGCCAGAGTCCGATGAGCGGTCCGCGGACCCCGTCGTGATGGGCGACGTCGTTCCTCCCGTGGAGTCGCTCGGCGGCCCCGATGCGGAGGAGATCGTCTTCATCAAGGAAGATCCGGTCGAGTCCTTCGAACCAGACGTTCACGAGCCGACTCCGATGACCCTGGAGGGCGGGCTCGTGCGTGACGAGGAGTCCTACCGCGCGCCGGTCACCGAGGTGCCCGTGCCCAGGCACTTCGCGCTCGGCACTGTCGCGCTCGTACGGGACCTCCTGACTCCGGCCGAGGTCGCACGCGTGCTGCTCGAGCAACGCAAGCAGCCGGGCAAGAAGTTCGGCGTGCTCGCCGTGGAGATGGGCCTGCTCAGTGACAGCCAGCGAGAGGAGCTCCTGCTGGCGCAGCAGGAAGGCCTGTTCACGGACGCCGAGATGCGTGACGCCCGCCAGCGACTCCGGGAGTTCCGGGAGAACGCGGCCCATTCGATGGCAGGACTCGACTGACCGGTTGACCGGGCGTCCTCAGGCTTCCAGTTCCTCCAGGCGCCGCACGGCGGCCCGATACGGGAGGACTGCCGCGGCCGTACAGCACAGGAGGGTCGCCGCGAGAGCCAGCCCCACCTCCCAGAGCCACGGGTCGCGCGGCTCCCTGCCGGGCAGCCCGGAAGCGAGGAATCCCCGCAGGATGAAGACCTGGACGGCCAGCACGATCCCCAGGTTGATCACCGCGCCCAGCATGAACAGCAACCCTCCTATCGAGGTCGGGATCTGCGCCGCGTTCTCCGACTCGAACTCGGGATAGTAGACTCCCCAGGCCAGGGCCTGTGCCGTGAAGGCCAGGCTCAGGGCGACCGTCGAGACCAGGGAGAGGATCGCGAGCGCAGCCGGAACCCCGAGGAGGTGATTGGTCACTCCGGTGAGGAGGATCGCCAGGGCGGTCAGCGGAACGGCTCCGACCCAGTACTTGGCGCCGATGAGGGTGCCCGCGTCCAGGGGAGCGGACCGGAGAAGCCACAGTGTCTGGCCCTCCAGGCTGAGAGCCGGGAAGACGAATCGCGCCGCGATCGCCGCGAGCACGAAACCCGAAAGCGCCAGATTCAGGAAGACCACGAGCGTGATCAGGTAGCGCGTGATCATCTCGCCCGAAGCGAGTGGCAGGACTCTCATGTTGTAGACGTAAACCACCACCAGCACCCCGAGGATGATCAGCTGCGACCACTGCGTCGTGTCTCGGAAGAAGATGCGGACGTCTTTCAGAACGAGCTGCTGCCGCTGGAGCGAAATCCGGCTCACGGCGCGCTCGAGCCACACCCACCCGGCGTGGCGCCGGATCCGGTTCTCGTTTCCCTCCTGCGCCTTCGTGAAACAGCTCGCGTAGAGTGTGTGATGGAGTACGGCGCCCACGGTGACCGTGCCGGCCGCCGTCGTCCAGAGAAGGATCAGCAGAAAGGGATCGAGGCCGCCCTGCAGGAACCCGGCCAGCACGTCCGCCCCCCATTGCGACGGGAGCCAGGGAGAGGAGGGACCCCGCAGGGCGGCCATGAAGTCCACCAGGTTGCGGTACGATTCGGGGTTCACGAGCCGTTCCGGCCGCAGGACTCGCAGCAGGAGCACGACCAGTCCCACCGCAGCCACGGCGATGATTCCGAGAATGTCCCTCGATCGGCGGGCTGGAAACAACCGCACCAGCAACAGCGTGATCGCGCTGCCGACGGCGGCTGGAATGACCAGGAACGGCACGACCGCGGCCACTGACAGCGCAACGAACTCCCACCCACCGCGGTACACCGTCGCATAGGCGGCGAGCATCGGCACGAGCATCAGCAGGACCATCCAGGACGAGCTCACCAGCGTCTCGGTCAGACGCGAGAGATAGACGGAAAGCCAGTCGACCGGCGCCGCGCGTATCCACGGCAGGTCCTTCGAGAGAAAGAAGCTCGACAGGGCGGCGATCAGGTTCGACAGGAGGAGGATGCCCAGGAACACGAGCAGGCCGAGCGCCAGGAGCTTGGACGCGAGCAGCGGGCCCACTTCTTCGACTTCCCGGAGCACTCGCAGCAGTCGCGTGAGCGTCACGTAGATGAACGGCCATGCGGCCGCCCCCACTCCGAGAACCATGACGGCGCGGCCCCACCGACCGCGGCCCGCGGCGCCTCGGCGCCGCGTCGAGAGGACCTTGGGAGCGAGGAGGAGGACGTATTCGCGTCCGACGCTCATTGCCCCACCACACGCGCGATCGTGGAATCCGTCGCGCCCCGGGTGATCTTGAGGAAGATCTCCTCGAGCCCGGCTGCTTCCGAACGGGCCGCGCGTCGCAGATCGTCGATCGAGCCTGACGCGACGACCTTTCCCCTGTCGATCACGGCCAGTCGGTCACACAGGCTCTCCGCCAGCTCCAGCGTATGCGTCGACACCAGCACGGTGCCGCCACCGTCCGCGAACGTCCGAAGGACGTCCTTCAGCAGCCAGGCCGACCGCGGGTCGAGCCCCACCATCGGCTCGTCCACGACGAGGACCCGGGGCCGGTGGATCAGGGCCGACGAAATGATCAGCTTCTGCCTCATCCCGTGCGAATACGACTCGACGAGCTGGTCCTTCCACGGCACGAGGTCCCACAGTTCCAGCAACTCGTCGATTCGGTTCTCCACGGCGGGTCCACGAAGGCCGAACAGTCCGGCAGAGAACCGCAGAAGCTCGGCGCCCGTGAGCTTGTCGTAGACGAACGGGCGATCCGGAA
>CANPVW010000204.1 GCA_947581745.1 Candidatus Benthicola azotiphorus | reverse complement strand
AGCGCGGGGAAGGAACCAGAAACCGACTTCTCCCAATCGAAGTAGTCGACCACATCGTGCTCAGCCCAAAAATCCCGCTCCTCATCTTCGGTGCGGAACTTGGGCATGCTCTCCTTTATCACGGGCTTCTTCTTACGCGCGCTCATATAACCTCCGCTCGCGACGACTCATGGGACGCGCCGAAATCACTCGTATCAGGGTTCCCCGGGTGGTGAACACGATGGTCAGGAGCCTGCCGGCGGCCGTGTGACCGAGAGCTGCGAACCGCGGCTCCGTCTGGCAGTGCTCTGGGTCTGATGCAATCAGTACAGGGCGTTGGAAGAATACCTGCTCACACTCCGCCGCTGAGACCTGGTGGCGCCCCCAGTTCTTGTCGACGTTGCCGGCATCCCACTCGAAACCGGTACACGCCGCGAGTTCACCTGGCCATTCACTCATAGCAGAAGTATATTATCAACATATACGGCCGTCAACGGTGTTCTGTACGTCTAACGGTCAGCGCCTGAGCTGCGCGCTATTAGTGTTCGATCGCCGACTACGCTCACCGCGTCAGTTCCAAGCGCGTGTTAGGCATCCGGCATTATGGTCACGGTCAGGAGGAACGTGAGAAACGGCCATGAGGTGCCCCCCAACTTTGGGCCGGTCGTTATGACACTCTCGCGAGTTTGAGCTCGTTGACTCGGTGGCGCGGCACTGAGCCGAGGTTGGGAAGGCAGTGCTACGGCTTCGTTCCCGATACAATGTGTGCTGGCGATTGGAACTCGACTGTTCCGGAGGCGGTGACATACCGGCTCAGCACCCGCTCGGCTTCCTCGAGAATCCGCTGAACCTGCTCCTCTGGCAGGACCACTCCCATCACGGGTAACCACCCGCGAAGATCTGCTTCCACCATCGTGCGGATGCTAGGAAAACGTGCCGTTCCGCGTTGGGTTGAGACTCTTACAAATTCCACGCCAGCGTTCCTGAAGAGCTTCTCAAGTTCCGTGGGATCGCCGAGGACGAACGGGGCGCGAAGGGCTTCGGCTGCTGCCGAGCCTGCGACTCGCTCCAGGAGTTCCACCTCCATGGGGTAGGCCTCGGATCTCTCGAGAGATTCCCAGACGGCGACGGCGATCCGGCCACCCGGAACGAGAACCCGCTTCATCTCGCGAAGCGCGGCATTTCGATCCGTGAAGAACATCAACCCGAACTGGCTGACTACCGCGTCGAAGGAGTCCTCGTCGTAGGGAAGGGATTCCGCAACGCCTTCTAGCCACCGAACACGCGGTTCGAGGCGTCCGGCTACCACGAGCATTCCGGGATTTGGATCGACGCCAGCCACGGATCCACGGGAACCCACACGCGCCGCCGCCTCCCGCGCGAGGACTCCCGTCCCGCACGCCACGTCCAGCACACGATCGCCATCGCTGACCCGGGCGGCGTCCGCGACACGCACGGCCCATTGCTCGAAAAGGGCTGGTACGTGGAGCTCTTCGTAGGCGGACGCTGCGGCGATTGCCTCTGCGGTTGCAGAACTCATGGGCTTCTCCATGCCGCCCAACGGTCAGCGCCTGAGCTGCGCGCTGACCATGTTTGATTGTCCATCATTCTCACCGCGTCAACTCCAGGCGCCTGTTAGGGAGCATCGACTATTGCCGCCGAATGAACCCTGTGCCGGGTTCCGAGAACGCTGCATGTGGACCCCGCGAGGAGATCGCGATGCGGTCCCCAGTGACGCAGCGACCCAACACGCGAATCTCGGAGGGAGCGAACCGAAAGTGCACCGAATCACTGGACCATTCGAGGTCGGTGATCGGGAAGTCCCACCGTCGCCTCAATTCGATTGTCGCCCGCGGTCAGCTCCAACTGCCATGGACTCGACGTACCGGCCTGACATTGGTTGATCGGCCATCGCCGCGACGTGCATCGATAGTTCCGCCCGTCTAACGGTCGGCGCCTGAGCTGCGCGCCAACCAAGTTCGATTGTCTACGATGTTCATCGCGTCAGCTCCAGATGCGTGTTAGGAAGTGCCTGCGGTCAGGCAGACACCTCCACATACGAAGAGCTGCTGTGCGGTTCGGGGACGGGTTCTCCCTGCTGCTTCAGGCCTGCAACGTGGAGCTCGATCGCCTCGCGCATCCTCTGCTCGACCTCGCCCTCCGTGGAACCGGTCGCCACGCACCCGGGGAGATCTGGTGAGTAGGCCGAATATCCGGTATTCGTCCCCTCCATCACAATCAAGTAGCGCTTCGTCACTTCAGCCCCGCCTGCTTGAGAACACTGTTGAGGGCCCCGGCCGCCAATTCGTCGCTGCCTTTTCCAGCCACCGTGACCAATCCGCGCTTCACCGGATGTTTGTACTGTCGGTGGCTCCCGCGGGTCCGAACAAGATACCAGCCGTCACGCTCGAGCATCTTGACTGCATCTCGGACCTTCAATCTGAGCACTCCGTTCTTGGAAAATCACAACTGGCTTCAGCTGTGACTCTAAGAGCGAAGTCTCAACATCTTCCTAACGGTCAGCGCCTGAGCTGTGCGCCAACCAGGTTCGACTGCTTCGTATCCTCACCGCGTCTGCTCCAGGCGCGTGTCAGGCAGTTTGCTGTAGAACGTCTTCCTCGAGTCGGTCGCCAAGGCGGTCACGCTCTACTTCGAGGTGTATCCGGTCTGGAGATTGAGCCAGAACTTCTCTATGTACCCCTTCACTCGGCTTGGTAGTCCACAGCTTCGATGGCGCGAGCAAGAGCCGGGTATCCGCTCACAGCAGCCAATGTCGAGAGAAGATAGAGTAGGTTGGAGGGGTTCGGCTGTTTGTGCTTGAGCAAGTCCGCGACGAGCGGCAACGCCTCCTCCGCGGAGCGTCGCCACTCGTCGACAATACCAGCGGGCATTGTCTCGAGCGCCGAGGGCTCTGAGAAGGCTTGACAAACCCCGAACAGCACGAGCAGGTGCTTGCGCAGGTCCTCGCGCAACTGAGCCAACCGAACGAGATGGGGGGCTGCTGGATAGGCCGCCTCACTAACCGTGTATTGGTGGCAGAGCTCTTGGTGGAGATCATCGTACCAACAGGCGTCGTCCTCGCCGTTCTCGGCGCGGGAGAGAAGGGCGGCGACGTGGCTTCCATCTGTGTAGTTCGCGCTGAACTTGGACCACTGGGGATCTTCCAGAGAAAGCATCGCTCCTCCGGCTGGCTAACGGTCGGCGCCTGACCTGCGCGCTGACCAGGTTCGTGTGCATTGTATCCTCACTGCGTCAGCTCCAGGCGCAGGTTAGACAGCGCGCTGTAGAACCTCCTCCTCGAGTCGGTCGCCGAGGCGGTCACGCTCTACCTCGAGGTCGTATCCGGTCTGGAGATTGAGCCAGAACTTCTCAGAGGTACCGAAATACCGGGACAGGCGCAGGGCGGTGTCCGCAGTGATGCTGCGCTTTCCGTGCACGATCTCGTTGATCCGGCGGGGAGGCACACTGATGTCCTTGGCCAGTCGGTACTGGCTGATCTCCATCGGCTCGAGGAACTCCTCGAGCAACACCTCGCCAGGGTGTACAGGCGGTAGCTTCTTGACCGGCATCAGGCCCTCCTAGTGGTAATCGACGATCTCGACGTCGTACGCGTCTCCCGACCGCCAGCGAAAACAGATCCGCCACTGCTGGTTGATCCGAATACTGTGCTGGCCGGCCCGGTCTCCCTTGAGCTTCTCCAGGCGGTTGCCCGGAGGCAGTCGCAGGTCATCGAGTACCGTCGCTGCGTCCAGCATACGGAGCTTGCGGAGCGCGACCTTCTGTATGTCGGAACCCAGCTTCCGCACGGGGCGGCGCTGGAACAGACGCTCGGTGTCGCGGTCACGGAAGCTCTTGATCACGAAGAATAATAACGCGACGCGTTAATAACGTCAAGCGTTAAGGTCGTGCGGCTGTTTAACGGTCAGCGCTTCAGCTGCGGCATCCAGGTGCCGCGCCATCGATGAGTAGGTTGGCCGGAAATGCTCACGCGGGCAATTCGCTCCGTGCCGCCAGCTGCTCGCGCTTGTTAGAAAGCGGCCCCGAACCGCCTACCCGTTCTCGACGAGCAGGTCGAATCCCCGCCTCGGCGAGATGTGTTCGAAATAGAAATCCTCAGCGGAGTCCCAACGAGCATGCCATTTTCGTAAGAATTCCGGCTCCTCCCTATCGGCCAGCCGCCGGTGTCGGACTTCCATCGGAGCATCCACAAGGACGCGCAGATCAATGAGGTCGGAGAGTTCTGGCCGGCACGAGTACGCGCCCTCAAGGACAATCAGAGACGATGGCGGTACTCGGACAGGCTCTGGACTCAAGGCATAGCCGCCGGCAGGGAGTGGACCTCTCGCAAAGTCGAACGGATACCAGGCGGCAGACTCGCCAGCTAGGAGCGGTTCCAGCGCCTCAGATCGAATGCGGTGCCAGTCGATGCAGTCGCGGGCCCTTTCCGCTGGCCCTCGCTGGTCCCAGCCGGCGTCCGTGATCTGCGCTGCGAAGAAGTCATCGCTGGGGACGACCGTAGCTCTGGCCCTCTTCTTCAGGATAGACCCAAGGTGCGACTTCCCGGAACCGGCGGGACCATCGAGTGCGACGAGGAATGGCCGGCTGGATCGGTGGTTCGCAGCCCGCACCTGAATCTTCCGGCTGGCTTCCTCAAGGCTCTGAGCTGTCTCCACGACTTCCCATAGTTGGGCCTACTGATCTCTCACTTCGTC
>CANPVW010000203.1 GCA_947581745.1 Candidatus Benthicola azotiphorus | reverse complement strand
GCTGGACTGCGACATTCTCGTTCCCGCGGCACTGGAGAACCAGATCACGGGAGACAACGCGGGTCGAATCAAGGCGCGCGTCATCGCCGAGGCCGCGAATGGTCCGACCACGGCGGACGCCGATGGAATTCTCGCCGACCGGGGAATCGCGGTGCTCCCGGACCTGTACCTGAACGCGGGAGGGGTCACGGTCTCCTACTTCGAGTGGCTCAAGAACCTCTCGCACGTGCGTTTCGGACGCATGGAAAAGCGATTCGACGAGAAGGCCCACCGGCAGCTGCTCGCAGCCGTCGAGCGCACTACCGGGATGAGCTTCTCGGACCAGGACATGTCACTGTTCGCGAGCGGCGCCGACGAGGAGGATCTCGTGAACTCCGGCCTCGAAGAGACGATGATCACCGCCCTGCACCAGATCCGGGAGGTCCAGCAGCGAAACGGCGGAAACCTGGACAGGCGCACGGCGGCGTTCGTCAACGCGATCGACAAGATCGTGGTCTGCTACGAGGAGCTCGGGATCTTCCCCTGATTCGGAGGCCCGGGACTGCGCGGGAATCAGTTCACGAATCAGGCGCAGCAGCTGCGTCGCGATCGTACTCCTCCAGGACGCGCCTTGCGAGCCGTTCGAATCTCGGGTTGGAGCGGAGGGAGTCGAAGATCGGATCGACCTCGAGGAACAGCAGCCAGTCGAACCGATCCTCGAGTGCCTGCTCGAGGTCGCTCAATCCCGTCTCCGTTTCGCCGAGACCCAGCCGGGCCAGACCCAGCCAGTAGGGAGATACGTACTTCGAGCGGCCCAGCTCGGCGAGGCGATCCACCAGTCGCCTGGCTTCCCCGGCCTGGCCGGCCCCCCCGAGCGCGTGCGCCAGACTGGCGAGCGACTCGGGATCGTCTCCCAGGACGTCCAGTGCACGTCGATGGGCGGCGATGCTCTCGTCGCGCCGACCGGCCGCCTCCAGCGCTCTTCCGAGCCACTGGTGGGCGGCAGCGAATGCGGGATCCAGGTCGAGCACGCTCTCGAGCTGCTCGATCGCCCCTTCGAGCTGCCGGCCGAAATAGAGGATCGTGCCCCGATTCGTGAGACTGATGAGGCGGTGGGGCTCGGCCGCGAGAATCCGGTCGTATTGGACCAGGGCTTCGTCCAGCCTTCCGCGCGAGCCCAGGGACCACGCATACAGGTGACGTGCCGGCGCGTAGTCCGGATTGAGCTGGATCGCCCGTCTGAATTCGGCCTCCGCTCCCACCGCGTCCCACTCGAAGATCATCTTCCCGTAAGCGAGGGCCACGTGCACCTCCGCCAGACCGGGATCGATTCGCAGGGCGCGCAGCGCGGCTCCCTTGAATCGCACGAAAGCGGCTCGCGGGTGCATGAGGCCGTACCGCTCGAGCAACAGGTAGGTGTCGGCGAGCCCCGCGTGCGCCTGTGCGTAATCCGGATCCTCGGCGATCGCCTCCAGGAAGCACTCGGCCGCCCGCTCGAAAGCCTGCCAGGTTCGCCGCTCGAGGTGAAATCGGCCCTGCAGGTACAGGTTGTACGCGGCGACGCTGGTCGTGCCGATCTCGCCAAGCGACCGTTCGGCCCCCGGCAGCAGCCGGACGCGGAGAGCTTCCACGATGGCGACCGCGATTTCCTCCTGAATGGCGAATATGTCTTCGAAGCGTCGATCGAACCGGTTCGACCACAACTGATAGCCATCGGCGACGTTGACCAGCTGGGCTGAGATCCGCACCCGGTCTCCCTGCTTGCGGACGCTGCCTTCCAGGATGGCACCCACGTTCAGCTTCCGTCCCAGGGTGCGCACGTCCTCCGCCTGGCCCTTGAAGGCGGCCGCCGAGGTACGGGCGGCGACCCGCAGGCCTGCCACGCCGGCCAGCGCACTGGTCAGTTCCGCCGTGATCCCGTCGCTGAAGTACTCGCTTCCCGGATCGGGGCTGAGGTTGTCGAACGGGAGGACGGCCACCGACCTGCCGGTCGGCTCGTCGTCGGTCCGCGCCGTCGGAGACGGGTCCGCGGCGGCGCGGAGGGCAGCCGCGAAGTCCGATGCTGTCGAGAAGCGGTCCGCCGGCAGAGGTCTCAGCGCCCTCGCCAGCACGTGATCCAGCGCCTCCGGAACGGCAGGTCGTTCGCGGTGAACCGGGCGCGGCGTTTCAGTCAGCCGGCGCGCGCTCGTGGCCCGGGGGGTGGGGCCCTGCAGAGGCGGCTCTCCCGCCAGCATCTCGTACAGCACGCAGGCCAGGGCGTAGATGTCACTGCGATACTCGGCCTCACCCGACACCTGCTCCGGGCTCATGTACAGGGGTGTCCCCACGGTGAGACCCGTGTTCGTCAGCCGTTCCGAGCCCGCGGCGCTGACCGCACCCGCGATCCCGAAGTCGGCGATTCGAGCGTGGCCTTCGGAGAGCAGGATGTTAGCCGGCTTCACGTCCCTGTGGATGACCCCCCGCTCGTGCGCACAGGAGAGGGCTTCGCAGAGATCCGTGGCTATCCGCACGGCCTCTTCGACCGGCAGCTGCTTCTCGCGATCCAGCCGATCCCGCAGGCTCTCACCGTCCACGTAGGGCATGACGAAGAACAGGAGGCCGCCGGCCTCGCCCGAGTCGTAGAGAGGCAGAATGTGGGGGTGGTCGAGGCCGGCCGCGATCTCGATCTCGCGCAGGAACCGATCCGAACCGACCGTGGCCGCCAGTTCGGGGAGCAACACCTTGATGGCGACGGAACGCCTGTGCTTCAGGTCCCGGGCGAGATATACGGTGGCCATCCCGCCGCGCCCGAGCTCCCGCTCGACGGAGTATCGATCCGCGAGGTCTCCTCGCAGCTGTTCGATCAGGTCCGGCATGTGCTCCACTCGCCGCAGCAAGAGCTCCCGTACACCGGTCGGCCAGCGCCGCGCGACCTACAGTCGACCCGTTCTCTTGAGTTCCCGGTGCTTCTGCTCGTTTTCCAGCCAGGGTTTCCGCTCGAAGTAGCTGCGAGACTCGGCAACGACCTGCGGCGACAGGAGAATCAGCGCGAACAGGTTCGGCACGATCACCACGGACAGAAAGACGTCACCGAGGTTCCATATCACCGCCAGCGGAAGCACGGCCCCGACGAAGTGCATCGTCACGAAGGCCAGCTTGTAAGGCAGAACGGCCGATGTCCCGAGCAGATAGCGGGCGCACCGGTCCCCGTAGTAGCTCCACGAGATCGCGGTCGAGAGCGCGAACAGAAGGACCGCGAGGACCACGATCGTGCCGCCCCAGTTGCCGAGCGGCGACAGGCCGACCCGAAAGCCCTCCTGAGTGAGCGGAGCTCCACTCTCGTTGGCCAACCCGTAGAGCGTGGTGTAACTGGCACCGCCTTCGGCTTCCGCCACGGCGTCCGCTGCGCGGATCACCCCGGAGAACGGAATCGTCATGTCCGCGTC
>CANPVW010000202.1 GCA_947581745.1 Candidatus Benthicola azotiphorus | reverse complement strand
CGGTCCCGGTACTCGTACGCCTTCGAGTGGGCCCAGACCTGCCTCGAGAAGTCGGCATACTTGTTCTGGAGGAAGATCCCGATCCCCCGGTAGGCCATGGCGAAGGTGCTGTCGATCCCGATGGCATCTTCGAGGAGCGCGATGGCGGCGTCGAGGTTGCCCTCGGAGCGTTGCACGCCGGCCTCTGTGTACTTGCGGAGCGCTTCCACCGAGCTGGTGCTGACCTCGGCCAGCGGCGGGCTCGCACGGAGGCTGCTGTAGGACTCCCCGATCTGCTCGCGCAGGTCGCGGGACAGCCGATCGATCGCATCGATGATCTTGCTCGAGTCGGCGGCGGTCACGCGGGCGTTGCCGAGCAGGTCGCCATCCGGCGTGACGATGTGTGCCGTGATCACGAACGAGCCGCCGCCCGAGAGGATCTCGCCCCCGACGACCGCCGGGAGACCTTCCCTCTCGGCGATCTCGCGGGCGGTGCCTTCGTCAAGCCTCGTGCCGCGTGCGAGCTGCATGCGATCGAGGGCCCCTTCGACCGTGCGCGGGCTGACGAGGCGCACGATGTCCGACTGCGAGAGGTCCACGCGCAGGGCTTCCGAGGCCATGCGGCCCAGCATCTCGTCCGCCGCGTCGAAGTCGGCGACGAGGATCTCGGACCGCTCGTCGATCAGGCCCTTGGCGACCAGGGATCCCACCGGGCCGATCCCCCGGTTCCGCATGAACATGAAGCCGGTCGTGACGAGCGTGAGGAGCACGAAGGCCGCCGCGCCGCCGAGCAGGGCGTTCCTCCACGTGAACAGGCGGTGCGGAGCGAGATCGGCTTCCTCTTCGGCATCGTCGGACGCGGCTTCGACGAGCTTCGCTTCCCCGTTGGTCGACGGCTGAGGCTCCGGGGACCGGCCGGCAGACCCGACCCCCGCCGCGTATCGCGCCTGGATCGCGGCCGTGCCAAGCATGACCGGGAGGCCGATAAGGAGGAGCACGACCGCGAACGGAAACACCCAGTCCGGCAGCCCCATGTTGTCCTTGAGGACGTCGACCACCTCCAGCACGCCCCACGACGCGCCCAGGTACAGGATCAGGACCTGCCACACCGAGCGGCCGCCCAGGTCGGAGAGGAGCTGCGTCAGGCCACGCCGCTCAGCCACGCTCCCTCACGATTTCCTGGAGACGGGCGCGGGCCGCCTCGACTCGCGGCTGCAGCATCGGGTCCGCGTCCTCCCACATCTCCACGAACTGGGCGTAGTGCAGAGCGGCATTCTCCAGATCGCCCCGCTCGTCGTAGAGGCGTGCGAGACTCTCGTGAGCCGCCGCGTCGAAGAGCGCCGTGAACCACAGGTCGAAGTTGCTCGGCGTGGCGAAGAACTGCTCGTAGCGCGCGATCGCCGAATCCGCCTGTCCCGTCGTTTCGAACAGCCGGGCGAAGTCCAGGGGCAGACAGCGGGCGCACCCGGTCCGGGGCTGCTGCCGAAGCTCGGCCAGCGCCCGGTCGTGGTCCCCCTCCGCGAGCGCGATCCACGACTGGACGACGTGCTCGTACTTGTGCTCGATGTCGGCCTGACGGGAACTCAGATCCGCGTCCCGTTCGGCGAGCAGGCGGCGCGCACGCCCGGGATCGCCCGCCCAGGCGGCGATCGACGCCGCAAATCCGGCGGGGCGGTCCAGCGGAGGCAGGTCCTCCATCGCGCTCCCCGCAAGCACCCGGTCGAGCTCTGCGAGGGCGGCCGCCGTGTCCTGCGCCGTCACCAGCAGGAAGGCAGCGAGGCGCAGGCCGCTGCGAAGCGTCCTTTCCGCGTCGTCGGCCGGGTCGGACAGGCTCGTCGTCTCGGGGAAGTAGTCCCTGGCCGTCGACAGGCGCCCGTGCAGAAGCTCGAGGTTCCCCAGGGCCCAACGGACCCCGGTCACGAGCCCCGTCTGGTTGGGATAGTCCTCGATGAGCCCGAGAAAGATGGTCCTTGCCTCTTCCTCATTCCCGCGCTCGATCTCGAACCCGGCACGCCACGGGACGAACTGCGGGCTCTCCGACATCTCCTCGAGGACCGCGTACGCCGAATCCGCCCTGTCGAGCTCACCCGTGTTGGCCCACGCCGCGGCGACGTTGGCGGCGTACAGAGCCTCGCCCGGATCCGCTTCCCTCGCGCGGCGATAGTACTCCCCCGCGCGCGCGAAGTCTCCCTGCTGCCAGTAATTGAACCCGATGTTGTTCAGCGCCTGTGCGTCGCGCGGGTCGAGGCGCAGCATCGCCTCGTACGCCTGGATCGTGCGGGTCCGGTCGTCCAGCACGTCCTGGCTGTAGGAGGCCTCGACCAGGTACCGCTCGCGCTCCGTGAGCCGATCCCGATGCCGGTACGCCGCTTCGAGTGCCCTCACCTGCCGGTCCCAGCCCCGCCGCTGGTTCGACAGGATGGTCGCGAGGTCCCGGTAGGCCAGCGCGAAGGCCGTGTCGATAGCGATCGCCTCCTCGAGCAGCCCGATTGCGGCGTCGAGGTTCCCCTCCCTGAAGCGGGCATCCTGAGCCTGGGTGTACTTTCGAAGCGCCTCGAGGGAGCTCGTGGTGACGTGGGCCAGCGGCGGGCTCTCCCGCACCGACGAATACGACTCACCGATCTGCTCCCGGAGGCGGGACGACACTTCGTCGATCGCGTCGAGGACGCCGCTGGAATCCCGCGCGGAGGCCCGGGCCGAAGCGAGGACCTCGCCGTCGTCCGAGGCCACCAGGCGGGCGGACAGCGCGAAGCCTCCGCCCACGGAGGAGAGCTCTCCCGCGATGACGGCCGGGACGCCGTCGCGCATTCCGATCTGGCGGGCCGTCTCCTCGTCCAGCGGTTCCCCGGTCGAACGTCCCATCCGTCGCAGGGCATCATCGATCGAGTCGGGCTCGACGAGCGTCACGATGTCGGACTGCGCGAGATCGACTCGCAGGGCCTCCGTGGCCGCGCGGGCGATCTCCGGATCGGCGGCCTGGAAATCGGCCAGGATCACCTTTCCGCGTTCTTCGAGCACACCCTTGGCCACGAGGGAGCCGACGGGACCGATCCCGCGCGTGCGCATGAACATGAAGCCGCCCGTCACCAGGGCGAGCATCACGAAGGCCCCGGCGCCTCCGAGCAGAGCGTTCCGCCACGTGAACAGGCGACGGGACGAAAGCTCCCCCGTCCGTTCCGTCGCATCCCCCGGCGCGGTCGCGCCCGAATCGGCGCCTGCCGTCGCGACCGCCCCCTTCGAGGGCCCCGCCTGGAGGATCGCCGTGACCAGCATGACCGGCAGACCGATGAGCAGGAGCACCAATGCGAACGGGAACACCCAGTCCGGCAGCCCCATGTTCTGCTTCACCACGTCCACCACCTGGAGCACCACCCAGGAGGCCCCCACGTACACGGCGAGAACTCGCCACATCGCGCTGCGCTTGAGACCGCCGGCGACCTGACTCACCCGCGCTCCCTCACGATTTCCTGCAGGCGGGCGC
>CANPVW010000201.1 GCA_947581745.1 Candidatus Benthicola azotiphorus | reverse complement strand
TGAGGACGAACGACGTCATGATTCCGAGCATGGAGGCGATCGTGGGGTGCACCGGGGTTTCCTCCCTCCAGGGCGCCACCGAGCCGCAGATCTCTCCCCGCTCGCATCGGCGCTCGCATTCCCCGGGCCAACTCCTCTTTGCCGGGAAGTAGCAGAGCGCACCGCCCGCACCGCCGGCGGCCACGATCGTGTCCAGGGGCAGGCCGGCCCCAACCTCGAACCCCCGATCGCCGAAGACGCTACGGAGACGAGATACCCGTGATCCTGTATGACGGCTGGTGTCCCTTGTGCGTCAGCTCCGTGAAGTTCGTGCTGCGACGAGACAGAGACGCAGTGTTCAGTTTCGCATCCGTTGATTCAAGCGCAGCCCAGGCTCTACTGGAGAGTCACGAGATCGACCCCGCGATCACGAGCAAGGTACGTTCCGGGGATTCGGTCGCTCTCATATGGCATGGCCGGATCTTTACGGGAAGCGAGGCTGCGTGGCGGATTGGCGCCCGACTGCCGTTTCCATGGAGAGCGCTCGCACTTCTTCGTCTCGTACCTCTCAGGGTCAGGGAGACCGCCTATCGCGCAGTGGCGGGGAGGAGGCACGAAACCTGGGGAAGGCTACCGGCCTGTCACGTTCCCGACATGTCGAACCGTGACCGCTTCCTCTGAGTCGCGGGTTGCGGGAAGCACCGTTTCAGGAACCGATGACCCGACCCGCGACCTCGCCGACGCCGGTGATCCAGGCACGATATGCGTCACCCCGAACGAGCTGTCCCACTCCAGCCGGAGTCCCGGTGAACACCAGGTCTCCCGGCGCCAGGGCCACGAGCTTCGACAGGTGGACGAGGATCTCCTCGGGCGACCAGATGAGATCCGAGATGTCGGCGTGCTGCCGTGCCCGCCCGTTCACCTCGAGCCCGATGGATCCCGATCTTGGATGGCCCACTTCGCTGACCGGTGCAATGGCCGAACACGGGGCCGACCTGTCGAATCCCTTCGCCATGTCCCACGGCCGGCCGCGGTCCCTGGCCTCCCGCTGCAGGTCACGGCGCGTGAGGTCCACGCCCACGGCGTAGCCGTAGATCAATTCCCGGCACGCCTCGGGGCCCAGACCGGATCCGTGCCCCGCCACCGCGATCACCAGTTCCACTTCATGGTGCAGGTCTTCCGTCGCCAGGGGAAACGACATCTCGCCACCGCCGGTGACGGCATCTGCAGGCTTTGAGAAGAAGAAGGGGAACTCTCGATCCGGGTTTCCACCCATCTCTCGCGTGTGCGCCGCGTAGTTCCGTCCGACGCAGTAGATCCTCCGCACGGGAAACACGAGATCGGTCGCCCGTATCGGGAGGCTGGGAACGGCAGGCGGGTCGAATGCATGAGTTTCGTTCATCGGACCAAGATGGCGAAATCTCGTGCACCGGCGACAGGCTCCCCGCCTGGATCGATTGCGTGGTGAAGCCCGGCGATTCAGTTTCGGCGCTCGCACAGGTACTCCGAAAAAGGACTCGCAATGCGAATGCACGTGTCGGGCGCCCCCATGCTGATCATGGCAGCCATCGGTCTGGGCTTCGTCGGCTGCTCATCGGCCTCCGCGCCGGCGCCGGAACTGGAACTCGCACCAGTAGAGGCTCGGATCAACCCGGCCGTCGCAAGCGAGACGATCACGGCCGCCGAGATGCGGTCTCACATCGCGTTCCTGGCCAGCGACGAACTGGCGGGGCGTGACACCCCCAGTCCGGGGCTCGAGAAGGCCGCGGTGTACATCGAGGACGCATTCCGCGCCGCCGGTCTGCAGCCGGCCGGAGACGATGGCTCCTACCTGCAGCGATGGACGTTCGACAAGACTTCTCTCAAGCCGGACGAGGTGGCTGTTGAAGTGGTGGAGGACGGGGAGACAACTGTTCTCGAGTACGCCGTCGACTTCTTCGTGCTTCCTTCCACCGAAGAAGTGGTCAGCGGCGGCGCCGCATTCGCCGGATCGGTCGAAGGTTTCCTCGGTGATAGCGCGCCTGACATGCAGGGGCGCCTCGCGGTCGTCACCACGCCTCCATCGATGGGAATGGAGATCCTCCAGGCAGGCCGGGCAGCGGCGGGCGCCGGCGCCTCGGGGCTCGTTCTCATTCTGGATCCGGCGCTACCCGCAGAGGTTGTGGGAATGGTCGCTGGCCAGGTCGCGGGATCGGGCCTGCCCCCGCAACCCGTGCCGATCGTCGGAATCCCGTGGGAGGTCGCGAGCCGGATTCTCCGAACTTCGGGTTCCGCTCTCGAGGATCTCGCCGGAGACAGCACCGCGGCGCACACGCCCGTGGTCCTGGACGATCTCCAGCTCACGGTCCGGACGCCCGTCGAACGGGAGACTTCCAACCCGCCCAACGTGGTGGGCATCTTGCCCGGCAGCGACCCCGATCTCGCGGACACGTACGTGGTGCTCTCGGCCCACTTCGACCACGTCGGGATCGGGGTCCCTGACGCCGAAGGAGACTCGATCTACAACGGCGCCGACGACGACGCATCCGGGACTTCCGTGCTGCTGGAGGTCGCGCAGGCTCTCCAGGCCATGCCGCGCGCTCCCAGGAGAAGTGTCCTGTTCCTGGCGGTGAGCGGTGAAGAGAAGGGACTGCTCGGCTCCGCGCACTTCGCGGCACAGCCGACAGTCCCTCTGACTGCGATCATCGCGGACATCAATCTCGACATGGTGGGCCGCAACGCGCCTGACACGGTCATCGCCGTGGGGCAGGAGTACACCTCCCTTGGCGATCTGTCGCGGCAGATTGCCGAGCAGCACCCCGAGCTGGGGCTCACGGTGGCGCCGGACCCGGACCCGTCGGAGCAGGCGTTCTTCAGAAGCGACCACCTCGTGTTCGTTCGGGAGGACATCCCGGCCATCTTCCTTACGACCTGGATTCATGACGACTACCATCAGCCGTCGGACGAGGTCGAGGCGATCGACTCCGACAAGGCGGCGAGGGTCGCTCGACTCGCGTTCTTGCTGACATGGCACGTCGCGGAGGACGAGGCCCCGCCGGAATGGAAGGCCGGGGCACTGGAAGAGGTGCACGAGATTCTAGAGGATTCGCCTCTCTAGCAGGGGTCCGCAGCGGACACTGCGATCAGAGGCGTCAAGCGGCTCGGGCCGGGCGCTTTGCGCCACGAGGAAGCCGCCGTAGCTTGGGTCGGGGCAGGCGCGGAGGTGGTCGCGCTTGCGGATTCTGGATCCAGCACTGGCGGGATGGGCCGTTGACACCCGGCGATCACAGTCCTGAAATCGATTCCACGGGCGACGGGGGGGCCGCTGCGCCCGGCGACCTGGGTGAGGACCTGAGGGACGAGCTCGCACCCGAGTTCGAGCTCGTCCGGCCTCTCGGCGGTGGTGGTCTCTCCACCGTCTACCTCGCCCGCGAGCCTTCCCTGAGCCGCCTGGTCGCGATCAAAGTCCTTGACGCCGCTGTTGCGCGACACCCGAAGATGCTGGCTCGATTCCGCCGGGAGGCGCGGGCGCTCGCTTCCGTTTCGCACCCCAACGTCGTATCGGTCTTCCGGGTCGGAGACCTGAAATCAGGTCTCCCTTATCTGGTGATGCAGTACATTCGTGGACGTGACCTGGCCGAACGGCTCGAGGCAGAGGGGCCGCTGGATGAGATCGCCGCATGTGACGTCCTCACGTCGGTCGCCGCCGCCCTGGCCGCCGTACACGCGCACGGGATCGTGCACAGGGACGTGCGACCAGAGAGCATCCTCTGCGAGCACGGCACGGACAGGATCTTCCTCGCCGACTTCGGCCTCGCGACCTATCTGACGGACGGTGATCGGGAATCGGCCCGACTGACCACTGCTGGCCACGTGATCACGGACTACCGATGCTCGAGTCCCGAAGTCTTGAAGGGTCTCGAACCGACCACCGCGTCTGACGTCTATTCGCTCGGAGTGCTGGGCTATTACGTACTTGCGAGGTCCGGTCCATACCGCGTCTCGGGACCCGAGGCGCAGGTGCGGGCGCACCTGCATCTGGAGCCCATCGCTTTGAGGTCCTTCGGCATCGATGTGGAACCGGAGCTCGAGAACCTTCTCGGGCGCTGCCTGGCAAAGGCACCGCAAGCGCGCCCGCCGGTCGCCGAGGTCACACGAACCCTGCTGACGCTGTCGGCGGGCACCACGACGGCCGAAGCAGAGCCTCATGGCGTCGTCGCCGTTGCCGTGGGGCAGCAGTCCGCCGTCAAGTACCGCTTCACGATGCTCGGTGGCCTCGACCTGCAGTCGGACGCGGGAAGTGTGGACTCCGTGTTGAGGCAGCCGAAGCGAGTGGCCCTGCTGGCGTTCCTGGCCGCGGGCATGCCGACCGGGCTCAGCCAGCGCGACACCCTGATCGGAGTGTTCTGGCCCGATGCTACGCCCGAGAGCGGAAGGCACTCGCTTCGCCAGGCCGTCTACGTGCTGAGGCGCGGATTGGGCGCGGACGCGGTGGTGGGTCGGGGGGACGATGAGGTGGGTTTGAATCCGGACGTGCTGTCCTGCGACGCCGCGGACTTTGACACCCTCGTCCAGTCAGGACGAGCCGCCGAGGCCCTGGCCCTGTATCGAGGCGACCTGCTGCCGGGATTCTACCTGGACGATGCCCCCGCGTTCGAGCGCTGGCTTGAGACCGAACGCCTCAGGCTACGTCGCGTCGCGGCGCGCGCGTCCTGGATCGTCTCGACCGAGGCCGAAATGCGGTCAGACAGAGTCGAAGCTGCGAGGTGGGCGAGGCACGCGGTGGATCTCGACCCGTTCGACGAGTCATCCCTCTACCGGCTGATCGAACTGCTCGATGCCCACGGAGACCGGGCGGGTGCGATCTCGGCGTACGATCACTTCGCAC
>CANPVW010000200.1 GCA_947581745.1 Candidatus Benthicola azotiphorus | reverse complement strand
ATCGCCGGGTATCGGAGCCAGCGGGCCTCGTCGGCCGCGGGGCTCACCGGCGCCTGAACCGGCGCCAGTCCGTCTGCCTCCCTCGGTACCGGTCCCGCCCCAAGGGTCGCCGCAACTCCTGCAACCGCCACCACCACACCCGATACCCGTCTCAGCATGCTTTCCTCCGGTTTGTTTCTCGCCTGCCGCTCCCGCCTCGGATGTCTCCCGGGGGGTCCCGTTCATCCACCCTGCTCGAGCTCTTCGAGCAGGGCGCGCGCCTCCCGGGCCGGACGGTAATCCGGGTCCGCCGTGGACCAGTACCCGAGAGCGATCTCGAGCTGGGCGATCGCATCGGACGTCCGGCCACGCTGCGCGTAATGCCACCCCGCGAGCTGCCTGATCTCGGCGCTCCCGGGGACGTGCTCGAGGAGCCACGCCACCTCGGCCTCGGCATCTTCCCAGCGCTCCAGGGACGTCAGGCAGACGCCCAGCCAACCGCGATACAGAGCCGAGCGCGGAGCGAGGTCCCGCGCCGCCTGATAACTGTCCACGGCGCGCCGACAGTTTCCGTCCTCCAGGTCGGCGATCCTGCCCTCGACCCAGACGATGCGTGCTTGCCGCCCTGGAGCATCGCCGAATGCCGCGTCCAGGGCGCGCAGGTCCGCCAGGGACTCCCGGGCGGACTCGACATCGCCACGATCGAGTTGGATCTGTACGGCCGGCACGGCCAGCGTGAAGCTCCAGGGCGGCTCGACGGTGGCGCGCAGACTGTCGATCTGCCGCAGAGCGAACGCCGTCTGGCCCCAGTCGGCCGCGTAGACCAGCGCTTCCGAGCCCAGGACGGTCTGCACCGCCTGGATGGGGGGCGCGTATTCCCTGACCGCGGCGAGTCGCCGCGCGAACGCGGCCCGAAGGCCGGCGTACTGCCCCAGGCTGTAGTAGTAGGTCTCTTCTACGCCCGCGACGAGGTCCCGCTCCTGCGGCGTGCGCGGGAGCCTCTCCATCTCCTCCAGGTGAGCGGCCGCATCCTCGTAGCGTCCCTGCTGCATGTCGAGCCTGGCGAGCCGGCCCAGGACGTCCGGGTCATCGGGGGCGGTGACCCTCGCCCTCTCCAGCTCCGCGCGAGCCTCATCGAACCTCAGGAGACTGCTCTGGGTCGCGGCGACATCGAGCTGCGTCTGGACGTCGGTCGGCTGGAGGTCGGCGAGACGGGCGTAATAGACGAGCGCGCTGTCGTATTCCTCCTTCCCGCGAAAGCCCGAGGCGATCGCCTGCAGGGACTGGACGTCCGTGGAGTCCATGGAGAGCAGCACGCGGTACTGCGCGATCATCCCGTCCAGATCCCCCTGCATCGCGTGCGCCTGGCCCAGCAGCTGCCGGGCCATCCGGTCCTGGGGATAGAGCTCGGTCCAGTAGTTGCCGGTCTGGATCGCCCCGGCCGGATCCGTTCGAAAGAGCAGCCGGTCGAGCATCTGCAGAAGGAGCTTGGAGCGCTCGGGCAGCCGGTAGGAATAACGCAGGGCCTCGGCGATCCCGTCCCGGGCGGCTGCCTGGTCCCCCAGCAGCAGCGCCGCCGACGCCGACGCGCCGTAGGCGAAAGCGAACGTCGGATCGATCAACAACGCCGAATCGGCCGCCGCACGGGCGTCGGTCAGCCGGTTTTCCAGCATCGCGATCCGCGTCCCGCTGAACAGGCGAAAGGCCTCCGGCGAGCCGGTGAAGATCTCGCTGACGGGGAGGTCGACGCTTTCCTCGATCTGCCAGTCGGGGATTCCGAGATCGCGTCGCACATCGACCGACATTCTGTCCGCCATCTCGAGAGGGTCGCTGCCGCGATAGGTGCGGGTCGCCACCTGTCGGGCGTTCCGCGTCTCGTAGAGGTGCGTCTGCACGACGAGCGTGTCCCCGTCCCGCTCCCGGATCTGACCTGTCAGGAAGTACCCCACGCCCTGGGTTTCGGTGAGCTGGCGCTTGAGGGCCAGCGGAACGCCGTACGGAAGCTCGAACCCTGCCTCCCGGAGCGGCTCGCGCACGCGCTCGTCCTGAATGTCGGACGGAATCACGAACAGGTCCTGGTACAGGTCCTGGACGAGACCGATCAGCAGGCCGCTGCGCAGCCAGTCGAGCCCGGGGTCGCCAGACTCGTTCTCGAAGTCCCACACCATCACGTCGCGCCGGAAAGCGGCCTTCGGAATCACCCGCTCCACCGTGTTTCCGTCGTCGTCCTCGAGGAGACGCACCGTGGTGGCCGCCCCGAGCTCCTGGCCGCTGAACGCGACCGTCAGAATCCCGCCCGCGACGACCAGGTTGAGTCCGATGGCCGCCGCGTCCACCTTCGTCCATACGTCCGCTCCCGGCTTGCCGTGTCTCCAGGCGAGCACGAAGACCGCCGGCAGGAGCAGCAGGAGCGTGGTGACCACGAAGTTCGTGAGGGCCGGCGAAAGGGAGTAGTGGTTTACCGTCCAGTCCACGAACTCGAGGAACACCCAGCTGCCGGCGAAATACCCCCCCACGATCTGCGGAACGCGGCGCTGCAGCAGCTTCTTGATCACGAGGCGGCCGCCTCCCGACCGAGCCACCGGTACACGGTCCCCGCGAGGATGCCGCCGACGATCGGCGCGACCCAGAACAACCACAGCTGCGAGACCGCCCACCCACCCACGAACAGGGCGGGGCCCGTGCTCCGGGCCGGGTTCACGGACAGGTTGGTGACCGGGATCCCCACGAGGTGGATCGCGGTCAGGCTGAGGCCGATCGCGATCGGCGCGAAACCCGCCGGGGCCCGCACGTCGGTGGCCCCCAGGATGATCATCAGGAACGTGAAGGTGAGCACGATCTCCGCCACCAGCCCCGCCGCCATGGAATACCCGCCCGGCGAGTGCTCCGCGTAGCCGTTCGCGGCGAAGCCGGCGGACAGGTCGAAACCGGCTGCTCCACTGGCGATGAAATAGAGAACGGCGGACGCCAGGGCGGCGCCGACGACCTGTGCCACCACGTAGTGCGGGATTTCCTTGCCGGGAAACCGGCCTCCCGCCCACAGCCCGACGCTCACCGCCGGATTCACGTGACACCCCGAGATGTGCCCGATGGCGAACCCCATGGCCATGAGGCTCAGCCCGAAGGCGAACGCCACGCCGACCCAGCCGATGCCCACTCCAGGCACCCCGGCGGCGAGCACCGCGCTTCCACAGCCGAAGAAGACGAGCCAGAACGTGCCGAGAAGCTCGGCGACCGCGCGACGGCCAAGAGACATGAGTCCTCCTCTGGTCGGGCGCTTCCGTGGACGAACCGGTTGGCCGGCCCCACCTGGAAGTCGCAGGTCGAATCAAGATAGTAGCAGCCGCCCGAATGAGCACACGTTCGCCAGGCTGGTTGCTCCGCGGGGACAGGGCGCGCGAGATTCAGGCTTCGAAAGTGAACTCTTGCCCGCGAGCATTCATCTCATGAGCCATACGACTCCGGCCGACCAAGAGGCGATCGCCGCCCTGATGCGGCACCTGTACGAGTCCATCTCGGGCAGAGACGACAGCGAGCGTGACTGGGACCTCTGCCTGTCGCTGTTTCACCCGGAAGCCCGGGTCTCTCCGAACGCGTTCCAGGACCGGGTGCGCGGCGTGATGACCGAGGAGGAGTTCCAGGCCGATGCGAGGCCGCGCATCGCCGGGACGGCCTTCTTCGAGTGGGAAGTCGAGCACGACCTCGAGATCACGGGTGAGGTGGCGTCCGTCCGCAGCCGCTACCAGGCGGCCGAAACGCCGGGCGGCGAGCCCATCATCAAGGAGGGCGTCAACCACCTTCTGCTGATAAAGGACGTCGGAAGGTGGGTGATCCTGGCGATCGCCTGGTGATCCGCCCGGCCGAGGTTGGGGGAGGCTACTCCAGCCCCACCTTGCCGAGCAGCGGCTTCCAGCGGGGGTCGGCCCTCAACGAGTCCGCCGTCGGGTCGCTCCGGAGCTCTCCCAGGATTCCCGGATCCTCGGCGGCGACGCGATCCAGGTATTCGTAAGCCGTGTCCAGGTCCCCGAGCTCGCCGTACACGATGGCGATTTCCTTGAGCATCGGTCCCTGGGCGGGCACGGCCTCGAGCACCGCGAGCGCGGAATCGGCCATCCCCGCGTGCGCGTAAGCCCACGCCAGGGCCGCCGGGAGGTAGGCGTCCGATGGATCCAGGGCGCACGCTTCGCGGTACGCGGCGATCGCCTCGGTTTGCTGTCCCAGCATCGCCTGGCCCAGACCGAGATGGTAGTAGCCCATCGTGTTCTCCGGCTCCATCTCGATCATCTTCCGGGACTCCGCGACCACTTCGGGCCATTGCCGCGCCCACGCCAGCCGGTTCGCGAGACCCACCCTCCGACCAGGCGACAGCGGGTCGAGCTCCACCGCTCGTCGCGCCGCGGCCACGGCCTCGTCGTAACGCGACAGATCAGCCAGCAGGTTGCTGTAGCCTCCGAGCGCCTCGGCCGAGCTGGGGTTCAACTCGAGCGCGCGCACGTACTCGGCCTCGGCCTCTTCGTACCGGAGGTCGACCATGAGCAATCGTCCGCGGCGTGCGTGCGCTTCCGCCAGATCGGGGTCGAGCGCCAGCGCACGGTCGACGGCTTCCCACGCCTCTGGCAGGGCCTCCTCGGCCGGCGCGTGCGCCCGGTACCACAGTTCGAAATGTGCGGTTGCCAGAAGGTACCACGCCTGCGCGTACGTCGAATCGGCCTCGATCGCCTGCTCCAGCAGTCCCTGCGCCTCCAGGAGTCCTTCCCGGGCGTTACCGCGTGCCCCCCCGAGGATGTGCCGGGCGCGCGCGTAGAGGTCGAAGGCCGCCAGGCTCTCCGTGGGGCGCACCTCGAGTCGCGCCTCCGTCTCGGGCGTCAGGGCCGCCTGAAGGGCCCCGGCGATCTTCCGGGCCAGGTCGCTCTGGATGGCGAAGATGTTCGCCGCGGACAGCTCCTCGTCGTAGGTCTCCGCCCACAGGTGCTCGTCCGTCGCCGCCTTGATGAGCTGCACGTTCACACGCACCCGCGCTCCCGAACGCTGTATCCCTCCCTCGAGGACCGTGGCCACGCCCAGCTGGCTCGCGATCTGGGGAATGGACAGGTCGGTGTGCGCGTAGCGCGCCATGGTGGTTCTCGAGATCACCTTGAGCGATTCGATCTTCGAGAGCTGCGTCAGCACGTCGTCGTGCATGCCTTCGGAGAAGATGACCGCGTCTTCGTCGCCCTCTTTCGCTCGTATCTCGAACGGAAGCACGGCCACGGAGGCCGCACCCGGGGCCTCTGCCACCTGGCTGCCCGTCGCCTGCCTGTCCGTCGCCGCCGGAGCCGACCGTCTCCCCACGTACCACGCGCCTGCGAGCAGCGCCGTCATGCCGAGCAGCGCCAGCACTCCGGCGGGCCAACGCTTCGAGGCGGGCGCCGAGATGATCTCCGTCAGCTCGCCAGGCGAGGCGGCGGTCGTCCGGCGCACGCCTTCCGGCGTCATCTCGAGCGCCCAGGCGAGCACGATCGCGACCGGGAAGCCGAGCAGCAGGAACAGCGCCACGAGGCGGTACGTCCAGTCGGGGAGAAGAAAGGCGGGTACGGCGAGGTCCACGAGCTGAATGAGAACGAAGCCGACGATGCCGTACACGGCCATCACGCGGAACACGTGGCGGCGCTTCAGCTCCGCGAAGAACCGCTGATAGCCCGGGGTCTGTTGCATGTGGGGCAAGATCGCGGATGAGAGGCAGTGTGGGAAGGGCCGACCAGCGGTCGCTGCGGCATCAGGCTTCAGGCACCGCCTGGTGCAGATCCCACCACTGGCGCGCCCGTTCCTCGGTCCACTCCGCCTCCAGTCCGACCGCGTCCAGGCGCCGCGCCAGCTCGCGGGCCGTCTGCGGACGATCAGCCGGGTCTTTCGCGAGGCAGGCGAGGACGATCTCGTCCAGGGCCGCCGGAACGGTCAGCTCGGTTCGGGACGAGGGCGCGACCGGAGCGCTCTGGACGTGCTGCAGGAGGAGCTTGACGGGCGTGTCCGCGGTGAACACGTGCTCCCCGGTCAACAGCCAGTACGCCAGGCAGCCCGTGGCGTAGATGTCGCATCGCCCGTCGAGGCCCTCCGTCCCCAGCGCCTGCTCCGGGGCCAGGAAGGCCGGCGTGCCCTGAATCGCGTCGATGTTCGTGAGACCCGGTTCACCCGGTTCTCCCTGCAGTTCCTTGACGATTCCGAAGTCGAGGACCTTCACGAAGTCCACCTCTTCACCGTACCGGCAGACGAACACGTTGGCGGGCTTGATGTCCCGGTGAACAAGTCCGCGCGAGTGAGCCTCGGACAGCGAGTGACACACCTGGCTCAGCAGGTGAACGGCCCGCTCTGCCGGAACCGGACCGAACTGCCGCACCAGAGTGTCGGCGTCGAGTCCGTCGAGCAACTCCATGGCGAAGTAGAACGCTCCGTTATCCGCCCGGCCGAAATCGAACAACTCGACGGTGTGGGGCGATCGGAGACCGGCGATCGTGCGGGCCTCACGTTCGAACCGTTGAACGGCGTCCGTCGCGATTCGCCGGTCCTCGCCTGCTGTCATATCGTGTCGGATGAGCTTTATGGCTGCGGGACGGGCCAGCATTCGATGCGTGGCGCGCCACACTTCGCCCATCCCACCCTTCCCGACCAGCTCTTCGAGCTGATAGCCGCCTGCCCTTCGCGCGGCCACGACCTCGCGGCCCAGACCGTAGACCACCCGGGCGCTTACGTAAGCGAACAGGACGGCGAACGCGGAGGCCATCACGGCGCTCGAGTAGGCATCTCCATCCGCGACGACCCTCCCCGTCGCGTCGAGAAAGGCCAGCGAAAGGGGCACGGTGGCCGCGGCCGCGATCGAGCCCGCCAGCATCTTGCGGGGAGGCCCCGGGAGCAGCGTCGGAAAGAGAATCACCACGACGGGGACCCAGGTCAGGCTCGGAACGACCCCGGACTCGCGATAGTGCCCCCATTGGAACGCGACCGCGATGACGAAACAGATCAGGACCTCGTAGCCAAGGCCCAGCGTCAGCAGGCGGGACGGCGAGACGCGGCTCTTGCCCGCTGCCCACCACAGCGTCAGAGACGCGGCTACTGCCAGTACGTTGGCAAACAGAAGGCTGCCCTCACCGGCCGCCACGGGGGGCAAGGACCCTGCGCGGAAGAGCGATGAGAGAGCGATCCCGAGCGCGATGACGAGGTCCGAGCCGAAGGCGGCGAGGAGTAGCAGGGCGAGGACGCGAACCCGCTTGCGAACCTGCTCCAGCAGGTCCGGAGGAAGGCCCGACGAAATCGAGAGATCGGGAGACGTTCCGGTGACATGGACGAGCGTGGCGCTCTCGGGCATGCGCTTCGCGTCACTCCTGACGGACGTGCCTGGCAAGCTGAAGGAAGGACCTCAGAGTCCCGCGAACTCCGGCACGATCATGGCGCTGGCATTGGTGGTGATGCTGAACCGGAGCTCCTTCAGAGGCAGGTAGTCCGGATCGCCCAGGAAGTCACGAACGGCCTGCGCGGACGGGAATCGGAGCACCACGGCGCCGCCTGCGGGATTCCCCTCGAGCCGCTCCGTCTCGAAGGAAAACGCGATGACCTCCGCACCGTACTTCTCCAGGAAGGGCAGGACGCGAGGGACATATTCCTCCCGGTACTTCTCCTGATCAGTGACCGTCTGCGTCAGAATGAAGTACGCGGCCATCTTCGCCTCCCGCTAGCGTCTCCGACACGACCCGTGTTCTGTTACTATAGCCCTTGTGGCACGGCCGGAGGAAGGCGGCTCCGCAAATGCAACGCTCAGCGCCCGAGTCGTGTCGCAGGGATGTCACGTCGGCCAGTGATCGGCGTCGATTCACATCCGCGGCTCGGGAGACTGCCATGAACTCCGGCTTCAGCGCACTGGCTCAGGACGTCCGCTTCGCGATTCGCTCGCTCGCCCGTCGACCCGCGTATTCGGTGCTCGTCGTCGCCATCCTCGCCCTGGGGATCGGCGCCGTGACGACCATCTTCGGCGTCGTGGACGGCATCCTGCTCCGTCCCCTGCCGTATCCGGGCGCGGAGCGCCTCGTGACGGTCTGGAAGGGCCAGTCGGCCGTGCCCGTGCCCGACTTCCTGGACTTCGAGCGGCGTACGGAGTCGTTCGATGCGTGGGGCGCGTCCTGGGACTTGAGCATGGACCTGTCCGGAGATGGTACGCCGCTCCGCGTCAAAGCGGCGCGCGTGACGCCTCGCGTGTTCGAGATCTTCGGGGCGCGGCCGGGCCTCGGTCGCCTTCTGACCCCGGATGACTTCACCGGCGGCACCGAAGCCGTCGCGGTGATCTCGAACGAGCTCTGGGTGCGGCGCTGGGGCAGCGATCCCGGCGTGCTGGGCAGGACGATCCGGCTGGACGGGGAGCCGTTCACCATCGTCGGGGTCCTCGCTCCGGACTTCGTCGCTCCCGAGGGCCTGGACCTGGACGCGACCGACGCTTACACGCCGCTGGACGTCACGGATCCCGACGTCCAGAACCGGCGCATGTTCGTTCTCAGCACGGTGGCCAGGCGTAAGCCGACGGTCAGTTACGAACAGGCCCGGGCCGAGCTGGATGTGCTGCAGTCGGCGCTGCAGACGGAATTCGCCGACGCGTGGCACCGGGACAACGTGGGCCCGATTCCGATCCGGACCGAGCCCTTCATGGAAGCGACTCTGGGCGGCATCGGAACCACGCTCCGGGCCTTCCTCGGCGCCGTCTTCCTGCTGCTCCTGATCGCCTGCGCCAACGTGGCCAACCTCACGCTGGCCCGCACCGTCGAACGGACACGTGAGATCGCGGTGCGCGGAGCGCTGGGAGCCGGACGCGCGAGGCTGGTGAGCCAGATGCTGACCGAGAGCCTGCTGCTCGCGGTTCTCGGAGGTTTGGCCGGCATCGCCCTGGCGGTCTTGGGCGTGTCCGCCTTCCGGTTCTTCGATCCGGGCGGCATTCCCCGCCTCGCGGAGGTGGCGGTGGACGGACGCGTCCTTGGATTCGCGATCGCCCTCGCCGTGCTGACGGGCCTCGTGTTCGGTCTCGCGCCGGCCCTTCTGCTCGCAGCGAAGCCACCGCAGATCGCGCTTCGATCAGGCGGCTATTCGGTGACCGCGGGACCCGAGGGGCAGCGAGCCCGAGGACTGCTCGTCGCCTCCGAGACCGCGCTGGCCGTGATGCTGCTCATCGGAGCGGGGCTCCTGTTTCACAGCTTTCTGAAGCTCCGATCGGTAGACCTGGGCTTCGAGCCCGAACAGCTGACGACCCTGCAGGTCGACATCCGTTCGGTGAGGGAGTCCAGTGAATACACGGCCTTCCTGAACGATCTCACCGGCCGACTGCAGGCGGTGCCGGGCGTCACGGCGGTGGGAGCCTCCTGGGTGCTGCCCTTCGACCGCGGCCGCTGCTGCGTGTCCGGAGGACTGATCCCGGGTGGCTCGGACACGACTGTCGTGGCCTACTTCCACCCCGCCACGCCGGACTACTTCAGGGCCCTCGGAGTGACCGTGCTGGCAGGCCGTACCCTGAGCAACGCGGATGAGGGAGCGGAGAGGGACCGGATCGCGCGCGTCGAGGCCGCCATGGAGGGTACGGGCGACGAAACGGTCGCCGACCTGCCGCGCTTCGACGTGCCCGTGGTCATCGGGCGATCACTGGCCGAGCTCGCCTGGCCCGAGGCCCGGAACGGGCACTACGCGGAGGTGCTGGATCGGACCTTCAGAAGCCCGGGCTCCGACTCGCAGGAGGCGAAGGTCCACACCGACTACCGGGTAGTCGGCGTGGTCGAGGACATCCGTCACTGGTCGCTCGACAGGGACTACGGGCTCAACCTGTACCTGCCCTTCGAGACGTACGGGACGTGGATCAGCCAGCTCGACATAGCGATCCGGCACACGGCGCCGCGGGCCGCGGTCGCCGCGGCCGCGCGATCGATCCTCCTGGAGCTCGAGCCCGACCTGCCGGTCGGCCGGATCACCTCCATGCAGAACCGCATATCGGCCTCGGCGGCGAACGAGCGGTTCAACTTCGTGCTGCTCTCCACCTTCGCCGTGGCCGCTTTCCTCCTCGCCGCCGCCGGGATCTACGGCTCCCTGCTCTACGACGTGAGGGCCCGCCGGCGCGAGATCGGCATTCGGATGGCGCTCGGGGCGCGGGTCGCCCCCGTGGCCCGCGCGGTCCTCGGTCGCGGGCTGAGGCTCGCCGGACTCGGCATCGGCGTCGGCCTGCTCGTGGCGCTGGCTCTTTCGAGGCTCCTGCGCAGTCTGCTGTTCGGGATCTCGACCACCGACCCGGTCACGTACGCGCTCACGGCCCTCCTGCTGCTGGCCGTCGCCGCCGCCGCCTGCTGGGGACCGGCGGTGCGGGCCGCCCGCACGGACCCGGTGCAGGT
>CANPVW010000199.1 GCA_947581745.1 Candidatus Benthicola azotiphorus | reverse complement strand
CGGGACACGGAGCCGATCTGAGTCAGACTGCAATGTCCACGAGCCTCCACGGTCAGAAGTGGCTGTCGGCGGTTCTCTCCGACAATGAAGCTACGTTTCGAGAGCACGAGCCGTTCACGAGCTGGCCGCACGCCGAGGGCCGCCTGGCGATCAACCCGATCTACGTGCCGAATCCCCCGTCGGCGCCGGAAGGCGTCGAGCTGCGGTTCGAGTTCCCCTCCGAGTGGTACGGGTTCGAGAACGCCGGCTACCTGGACTACGCCCCGGAGTCGGTCCGAGTATCTCGTGAAGCGCTCGCCGATGTGCGGGCCGGCCGCCGCACGGAAGCCGTCCAGCAGCTCATCGATCGTTTCGTCGTCGTCGGCGTGCCGGATCGCTATCTGCGGGAACCCTTGCTTCAGGGCGACAGCCGGGGAGACGAGGATTGATGTCCGCCCTATCCCACATGAAGAGTGACGAGCCGCTGGTGGGCGTCGAGCTCCGCCCGCCCCGCACCGGCATGTCGCATCGCGACAGCATCGATGTGTGGATCGACATGTACCACGCGATGGAACGTCTCGCTCGACGTGACACGGTCATCTTCCTGACGGACAATGCCGTCGGCGAAGCGGAGGAAGAGAACCTGGGACATCTGTCCGCGAATCTCTCCGACCGGGTGGACCGGAGTAAGATCGTTCCGTTTCTCACAACGAAGCACAGCCTCGACTATTGCCACCTGTACGCGAGTCGAGCACTCGCATCCGGGTTCCCGGCGATCACCGTTCTCGGTGGCGATCGGGCGACCGGCCCCGAGCGGTGCGTCCCCCACTCGGCAAACCTGCGGCGATCGATTCGTCACCGCGTTCCGGCGCTGCAACTGGGAGGATGGGCGAATCCGCTTCGGGACCTGCCTGGCCAGGTCGATCTGCTTGCGGGCCCGGAGTATGAGGTGGACTTCTACCTGACCCAGATCGTGTCGCACCATCAGATCCGGGAAGTGGATCGTTTCGTGAAGGAGACCAGCCGAAGAGGCATCCAGGCTCCGGCAGTCTTCGGAGTGTTCTTCTACCGGAGCGCGCGACCCGAAACGTTGCGGTGGCTGTCCCGCTACTTTCCCGTGCCCGTCGAGCAAGTGATCGGAGATTTCGAGCGAGGTATGTCCCCGGTGGAGATCTGCGTTACCACCATCCGGGCACTGCGGGAAGTGGGCGCAACGAGAGTGTACGTGAGCAATCTGCATCCGCGGTGGGCCGACAGTCTGTATTCGGAGATCAGGGCCGCCATCGGCTGAAAGTCGGGAACTCCTATCCAGGATTGTCGGCGCGGACCGCCGCGAGGACCTCGAGGGTCGAGGCACGGCCCCTCAACGGCGTCGCCACCTGAACGCCTTGAACCGAGTCGCGGATCGCCTCGTACACCTCGAGGGCGATTGCCACGCCCTCGGCGCGGGCGGCCTCCGGGCTCCTGTCTTCCGCGGCTCGCATCCTTCCCAGGACTTCATCGGGGATCACCACGTCTGGAAGCTCGTTAGCCAGATACTCGGCGCTGCGCACCGAGACGAGGGGCCACAACCCGGCGATCACCGGGATGCGCAGCTGCTCGTGATCAAGGCGGTCGAGCAATCGCTGAAGCCCGCCCGCGTCGAACACGGGATGAGTGACTGCGAAATCGGCGCCGGCGTCGACCTTCCAGTAGAATCGGCGGAGTTCGGCCTCGATGTCGCGGGCGCTCTGGCTGAGGGCGACACCGACGGCGAATCGCGTGGGATCCCCGATGGAATTCCCCCCGGGATCCAGACCGCAGTTGAGCCGGTGTACCAGGTTCGTGAGACCGATACTGTCGATGTCGAACACCGCCGCGGAATCTGGATAGGCCCCCGATGCCGGTGGATCTCCCGTCACCGCGAGCACGTTCCGCAGCCCGGCCGCCGCGGCCCCAAGGAGATCGGCCTGCATGCCCAGCATGTTGCGGTCCCGGCAGGTGTAGTGGAACACGGTTTCGACACCGACTTCCCGCTCTATGAGGCCGGCTGCCGAAACCACTCCCATCCGGCTCTTCGCAAGCGGAGTGTCCAGGACATGAACGACGTCCACTCCGGCATCCCTCAACTCCCGGCACCGCGCGAGCATTTCGTCAGGCTTCCAGCCGCGTGGCGGAAGGACCTCCGTCGCGATAACGAACTGTCCTCCGCTGAGCTTCGCTCCGAGCCGGGAACGCTCGACCAGGGGCAGTGGTTCGTGGGCTTCCACGCGGGATGCCGCTGGAGATCTGGGGGCAGCCGTCCGCCGCGGAACCATGCTGACGACCTGGCTTCTGATCTCGCGGATGTGGGCCGGGGTAGTTCCGCAGCACCCTCCGATGATCCGCACACCCGCCTCGATCATTCTCCGAGCATAGCGGCCCATGTACTCAGGGCTCGAAAGGTACATGATGCGGCCGGCCACCGACCGCGGAAGGCCCGCATTGGGAAGGGCTGAGATCGGGCGGTCAGTCACGGCAGCCAATCGCTCGATCGTCTCGAGCATGGGGGCCGGTCCCACGGCACAGTTGAGACCGATCACGTCCACATCGAACGCCGCCATGCGCTCGGCGAACAACTCGACGGGTGTTCCATACGCCGAGCTGCCCTCCACACCGAAGCTCATCTGGGCCACGACCGGCAGGTTCGACAACGCCCGTGCGGCGTTGACCGCCGCCTGCAGCTCATCCACGTCGGCGAAGGTCTCCAGGATGAAACCGTCGACATCTCCCTCCAGCAGTCCCGTGATCTGCCGGGCGAAGTACGCCGTGGCTTCATCGCGCGACGTGGGACCCCACGGCTCGATCCGTGTGCCGAGCGGGCCCACGGATCCGAGAACGAAGGCCAGATCACCTGCGGCCTGGCGGGCCAGGCCAGCCGCCACGCGATTGATCTCCTCCGTTCGATCCTCCAGGCCGTGACTCGACAGCTTGACCGGATTGCTGCCGAAGGTGTTGGTCTCGAGGATCTCGGCTCCGGCACGCAGGTAGGCCTCGTGCACTCCGCGAACGAGCTCCGGCCGGCTGAGGTTCAACTCATCGTAGCAGACGTTGACGAAGAAGCCCCGCTGGTACAGCATGGTGCCCATGGCCCCGTCGATGATATGCACGTGACCATCCCGCAGGCGTTCCCTGAGGTCCTTCATCCGACATCCTCGCGATCGTACGCCAGGCTCGGTCCGAGCCAGCGCTCGGCCTCCTGGAGTGTGACTCCTCTCCGCGCGGCGTAGTCCTCCACCTGATCTCGATCGATACGACCGACGCCGAAGTATGTCGCGGCCGGGTGTGAGAAATACCAACCCGCCACCGAGGCTGCCGGCAGCATGGCGAAGCTCTCGGTAAGGATCACCCCGGTTCGCTCCTCAGCACCGAGAAGGTCGAACAGTGTGCGTTTCACGGAATGATCGGGGCATGCGGGATAACCGGGCGCAGGCCGGATCCCGCGGTACTCCTCCCGGATCAGTCCATCGTTGTCCAATGCCTCCGCCACGGCGTAGCCCCAGTAATGCCGGCGAACCTGCTCGTGGAGCCGTTCGGCGAATGCCTCTGCGAGCCGGTCGCTCAACGAGCGCGCCAGGATAGCCCGGTAGTCGTCGTGGTCCTGCTCGAAGGCAGCGCAGATTTCTGCCAGCCCGAGTCCCGCGGTTACGACGAACGCTCCCAACCAGTCCGGGCGTCCCGAGTCGCCGGGGGCCACGAAGTCTGCGAGCGCCATGTTGGATCTTCCGTCCGCCTTGCCGAACTGTTGCCTCAGCCCCGGCACGAGTGCCAGGCGCTCGCGGTGCTCCGCGTCGGCGAACACCTCGATGTCGTCACCCAGTGCCGCCGCCGGGAAGAGGCCCAGTACGCCTCGTGCACGGAGCGTTCCCGCGTCGATCATCGAGTTCAGCACCGCCATGCCGTCATCGAACAGGATCCGCGCCTGTTCGCCCACCCGGGGATCCTCGAAGATCCGAGGATACGTGCCGGCGATCTCCCAGGCCCTGAAGAACGGGGTCCAGTCGACGTAGGGGACCAGTTCGGCCAGAGATTGATCTTCGATGACGTGCACTCCGGGGTGCCGTGGCGTCGGCGGAATGTACTCTCCCCACGCCGACCTGAACGCGCGTCTTCGTGCCTGGTCCAGGGTCAGCAGTCGCCGTGCTTCGGTGCGCGAGGCATGCTGCTCGCGTACCCGTGCGTACTCACTCCTGGTCTCCGCGACGAAGTCATCCCGCTGCTCGGGGCTGAGGAGTCGGCGGAGCACCCCGACGCTGCGCGAGGCATCGAGCACGTGGACCGTGGGAGCAGAATAACAACCCTCTATCTTGACGGCCGTGTGCGTCCTCGATGTCGTGGCGCCGCCGATCAGAAGAGGTATGTGGAACTTCTCGCGTTCGAGCTCCGAAGCTACGTGCACCATTTCATCGAGGGAGGGCGTGATGAGACCACTGAGACCAATGGCATGTGCTTCCGTCTCGCTCGCCACACGGAGAATCTCGTCGCTGTGGACCATCACTCCCAGGTCCACTACCTCGTACCCGTTGCATTGCAGAACCACCGAGACGATGCTCTTGCCGATGTCGTGCACGTCGCCCTTCACGGTGGCAAGAACGATCCTGCCCTTGGTCAGTCCTCCCCTATCGGCAGATTCGGCTTCCAGATACGGAACCAGGTGAGCCACCGCCTTCTTCATCACCCGGGCGCTCTTGACCACCTGCGGGAGGAACATCCTCCCGTCGCCGAAGCGATCGCCGACGAGGTTCATCCCATCCATCAGCGGGCCCTCGATCACCTCCAGTGCCGTATCACGCGCCTGGCGCGCCTCTTCAACGTCCTCGTCGATCCAGTCGGTGAGTCCGTGCACGAGTGAGTGGATCAACCGCGCCTCGACCGGTTCCTCGCGCCATGCCAGATCTGCCTCCTGCCGGGCACCCGGACCGCTGAACCTCCCCGCCAGCTCCGTGAGTTGCTCCGTCGCGCGCGGATGCCGCGCGAAGATCACATCCTCGACGGCGGTTCTCAGCTCATCGTCCATTTCATCGTAGACGGGCAGCGCCCCCGCGTTGACGATCCCCATGTCCATGCCGGCCTGCACGGCGTGATAGAGGAACGCGGAGTGCATGGCCTGGCGCACGGGCTCACTTCCCCGGAAGGCAAACGACAGATTGCTGACGCCGCCGCTGACGAGAGCGTGGGGCAACGTCTCCTTGATGGTGCGGCAGGCTTCGAGATACGCGATTGCATAGTGGTCGTGCTCGGGTATCCCCGTGGCGACTGAGAAGATGTTCGGGTCGAAGATGATGTCCTCGGCGGGGAACCCTACCTCGCGGGTCAGGATGCGGTGCGCGCGGGTGCAGACCTCGATCTTCCTCTCATACGTGTCAGCCTGTCCGCCTTCGTCAAATGCCATGACGATCACGGCTGCACCATACCGGCGAATGAGCCGGGCTTTCTCCTTGAAGTCCTCTTCTCCGTCCTTCAGGCTGATGGAGTTGACGATGCCCTTTCCCTGCACGCACCGTAGACCGGCCTCGATCACCTCCCACCGGGAGGAGTCGATCACGATTGGCAGGCGCGCGATCTCAGGTTCCGTAGCTACCAGGCTCAAGAACGCCTTCATGGCCGCGACCGAGTCCAGCAGCCCCTCGTCCATGTTCACGTCGAGAAGCTGCGCGCCGCCATCCACCTGTTGCCGGGCCACCTCGAGCGCGGCCTCCATCTCGCCGTCCCGGACTAGTTTCCGGAAACGGGCCGATCCGGTGACATTCGTTCGCTCGCCGATGTTCACGAACAGGGAGTCGGGGCCCACGGTAACCGGCTCGAGTCCACTCAACCGGCAGCGGACGGGGTGCTCGGGAATCCTCCGGGGCTGGACATCGGACAGGACATCGACCAGGGCTTCGATGTGTTCCGGAGTCGTTCCACAGCACCCACCTGCCAGGTTCAGGAAGCCGCGCTCCCCGAACTCACGCATCACGCTGGCAAATTCGTCAGGGGTCTGGTCGTACGCTCCGAACTCGTTGGGCAGACCTGCGTTGGGATAGCAACTCACCGGCATCTCGGCTACCCGACTGATCTCCTCGATGTGGGGCCGCAGCTCTCTTGCCCCGAGCGCGCAATTCAAACCCACACTGAATAGTCCGGCGTGGCGCACGGAGTTGTAGAAAGCCTCCGGAGTCTGCCCGCTCAGGGTACGTCCGCTTGCGTCGGTGATCGTGCCGGAGACCATGAGCGGTGCTTTGAGCCCGGAGGCCTCGAAGCAGGTGAGGATCCCGAACAGGGCGGCGCGGGCATTGAGAGTGTCGAAGACGGTCTCCACCAGCAGAAGGTCCGCGCCCCCGTCGAGCAGTCCCCGCGCCTGTTCCTCGTAGGCCGACGCCAGCTCCCCGAACGTGATGTTGCGGAAACCTGGATCGGAAACATCGGGGGAGATCGAGGCCGTTCGATTCGTCGGGCCCAGTGAACCGACGACGAACCGGGGCCTGCCCGAATCTCTCCGTTCGAATTCGTCCGCGGCGGCACGCGCGATCGCCGCGGCCTCACGATTGATTTCGTAGACGGCGTCCTCACAACGATAGTCGGACTGGGAGATCCGATTCGCGTTGAACGTGTTTGTGCTGACGAGGTCCGCACCCGCTTCCAGGTAGGCCAGGTGAATGTCGCGCACGACGTCGGGACAGGTGAGGGTGAGGAGGTCGTTGTTTCCCTTGAGGGAGATGGAATGATCGTTGAATCGTCGTCCCCGATAATCATCCTCGCCGAGATGGCAGGACTGGATCATGGTCCCCATCCCGCCGTCGAGGATCAGTATCCGCTGCTGGACCGATTGGCGAAGCGCCTCCTGGCGCGTGAACCGATCCACCGCGTTACCCGATGCAGAAGATGTGTCGGATTGAACAGCCAGGGCTGATCATTCACGTTTCTCCTCGAAAGAGGCAGTCGTACCAGAAACCCCCGGAGAAACGAAGCCCTGACCCGGCCCGGCGACCGCGCCGAGGCGCGGCGGGCGATTCATCTCTCGACTCGCCGTCAGGCGTGTCGTAGGAGTTGGCACCTTGCGGACTTGCCACGGTTCGCAGGTTGCCCCGGCGTCAAAGGGCCTATCCCTCAGCCGGTCTCGATGACTTGAGACGACGGTAAGCTGGTGCACTTGAGGGGTCAAGTGGGCTCAACGGGTGCTGGCCGCTTCAGGGCTCGATGACCGCCTTGGTGATCCTGAGGGTTGCCACGTCCGCCAGCGCCTGTCCGGCATCCTCGAGGGCGTAGCGTCCGCCTATGATCCGCGACATGTCGAGCCGTTCGTGGTGCCGCGCGAGCACGGCCAAAGCCCGGTACACGTGGCCGAGGCTCGTGCCCCACTGCCCCCTGATCTCGGCGTGCTTCCGGTTGATGTCGGTGTGCGGGTTCACGGGGGTCTCTCCCGTATCCGTGTAGTGGCCGGCCACCACATAGGTTCCGCCGTCACGCAGCAGGTGCAGGCCCTCGGACACCGCCGCGGGGTTTCCGGAGGCCTCGATCCCCACGTCCACTCCTCGGCCGCGCGTGAGATCGCGGATCACGGCTTCCCGTTCCTCGACCGAGTCCCCGGTCACGGAGAGAACCGAATCGGCCCCGAACGCACGCGCGATGTCGAGCCGCGCCTGCGGATCGCCGATATTTATCACCAGGCTGGCGCCCCCGAGCACGGACATCGCGACCGCCGACAGTCCGACCGGTCCCGAGCCCTGCACGAGCACGGTGGAGCCCATCGGAAGACCGCTGCGATCCACGGCCGCGAAGCCCGTGAACAGGCCGCATCCGCCCCCGATGACATCGTCCGCGCCCAGGGGCTCGGGAAGCTTGAACACGTGCACGCCGGGCTTGAGGTAGATCCGTTCGGCCCACCCGCCGAGGGGGCCCTCGGTCGCCGAATAGGTGATCCCGTACACGCGCCGGCTGGGGCAACGGTTCGGCTGACCCGCGACGAGACAGAACCAGCACGTGTTGCACGTCTCGTGGACGTCGTAGAACGTCACCAAGTCACCGGGCTCGAGCGTACTGCCGGTGAAGTCGCTCACGGCGCCGCCGGTCTCCAGCACCCGCCCGACGCTCACGTGTCCCGGGACGATTGGATAGGGCACACCCGCCAGCCGTCCGTGACTCAGATGCACGTCGGTCCCGCAAACCTCGCTTGCCACGGTCTCCAGGAGGACCGCACCTTCCTCGACGGCCGGATCCTCGAGCGTCCACAGCTCGATCGGCTTGTTCGGGCCCACCATGACGGCTGCTCTGATCGGCATGTTCACAACATAAGGCCGGCGGGTACGGGCGACACGCTTCGGCTCCGGACGGCGCAGCGCGCGCCTGTGCGTGGAACAAACGAGGGCGCCGTACCTAGATGAATGTCTAGAGCCGTCGATCGAGCGTTCCGTTCGAAGGGGGCCGGATCGTATCGGCCCGACATCCGAACCCCCCGCGGATGCCGATGCCCGGACGGGCAGTGGTGTTCCGTGTGGATGTCGCCCTTTCCGAGGCTGTTCGTGAGCAACCTGAGATCGAGACTCCTGCCTCTGTACGAGGAGGCCCGGCGACGTCGAATGTTCCGGGTCGTCATCGTCTACGTCCTGGTGGGGCTCGCGACCCTCGAGGGTGCGGGCAACCTGGTAGCCGCGCTGAACCTCCCCGTGTGGATCGACACGCTCGTGGCCCTGCTCGTTCTC